>NZ_JBVHHE010000009.1:39324-287138 GCF_055561235.1 Kitasatospora sp. NPDC022856
GCGGTGCGGTTCCTGGGGGGGGCTGCACCCGGTCCTTCTCCGCCGGGGCCCCCGCCACCGCTACCCCAGGGCGCCCCGCAGGAAGGCGAGTTCGGCCGCCGTGACCTGCTCGCCCACCCCGTCCGGGGTCATGTGGGTGACGCCCGGCAGCGGCAGCACGCTGTGCGGGCGGCCCGCCCGGGTGAGCGCCTGGGAGAGCAGCAGGGTGTGCGAGGGGTGCACGTTGTCGTCGGCCAGGCCGTGGATCAGCAGCAGTGGCCGGGTGAGCGACGGCGCGTCGTCGATCAGGCAGTCCGCCGCGTAGCCCTCGGGGTTGTGCTGCGGCAGGTCGAGGTAGCGCTCGGTGTACGCGGTGTCGTACCGGCGGAAGTCGGTGGGCGGCGCGCCCGCGCAGGCGGCGTGGAAGACGTCCGGGCGGCGCAGCACGGCGAGAGCGGCGAAGTACCCGCCGTAGGACCAGCCGCGCACGCCCACCCGGCCCAGGTCGAGGTCGGGGTGGTCCGCGGCGAGCGCGTGCAGCGCGGCGACCTGGTCCTCCAGCGCGGCCGCGGAGAAGCGGCGGAAGATCGCCCGGGTGAAGGCGGGGGAGACGAACGGGGTGCCCCGGTTGTCGGTGGTGACCACCGCGAAGCCCTGGTCGGCCCACCACTGGCGGAGCTGCCAGCGGCGCGGTTCGTTGGCCACCGCCTGGTAGCCCGGGCCGCCGTAGACGTCGAGCAGGACGGGCAGCCGCCGGCCGGGCAGATGGCTGCGCGGGTACACCACGGCGGTGGGCAGGCCGTGTTCGGTGACCCGGGCGAGCCGCGGTTCGACCCGGTACGGCAGGACGGCGGACAGGTCGGTGGGCGCCGCCTCGCCCCAGGGGCCGGTCAGCCGGCGGCGGACGCCGTCGGGGCCGGCCGAGACGAGCAGCAGGGTGTCGGCGGCGGCCAGCGCGGAGTGCACGCCGGGGCCGGAGCTGACCGGCTCGGGGGCGCCGCCGTCCGGGTCGACCAGGTGGACGTACTGGTCGGCGGGGTCGCCCTGGCCGGTCTCGCAGAGCAGCCTGCCGCGCAGCCGCCCGACCACCCGGCGGATCTGCAGGCCGGTGGTGTCCAGCGGCCTGCCGTCCACGGCCAGGCCGCGGGCGGCGGGGGTGTCGTGGGCGGTGAGCAGCCGGCCGCCGTCCAGCCGGGCGGGGGTGCCGGGCAGGTCGTCCACCCAGAACTCGTCGGTGGTGCGGGAGAGTTCACGGGTGGTGCCGGTGGCCGCGTCGGCGGTGAGCAGCAGCACGTTCTGCTGGAGGCGGTCGGCGACGGTGAGCAGGACCTCCCCGGTGCCGGCCCACTCGGCCGCGCAGAGGTAGGGGAACGCCTCGGCGTCCCAGCGCAGCCGGGTCCGGGCGCCGTCCAGGTCGAGGATCCAGAGCTGGACGTCCGCGTTGGGCCCGCCGGCCTGCGGGTAGGCGAAGTCCTCGGGCCGCTCGTCCGGGTGGGCCGGGTCGGCGAAGTAGCGCCGGGGCAGGGCGGCTTCGTCCACCCGGGTGGCCAGCAGCGCGCCGCCGTCCGGGCGCCACCAGTGGCCCCGGGCGCGGCCCAGCTCCTCGGCGGCGGCGAACTCGGCGACGCCCCAGCGGGCGCCGTCGGCGGGACTCAGCGGCGCGGGCGCCGGGGTGACGTGGAGGGCGTCGTCGGCGACGTAGGCGACGCGGTGGCCGGCCGGGTCGGGGCGCGGGTCGAAGGCCGGTCCGGTCACCGGGAGTTCGGCGCAGGTGCCGGCGGTGGTGTCGGCGCGGAACAGCCGCCCGTCCAGGGTGAACACGGCGACCGCGAGGTCGGCGGTGGCGGCGAAGGTGCCGATGCCGGCGGCGGTCAGCCTGGTCCGTTCGCGCAGCCGCCGCTCGACGGCGGGCAGGTCGTCGCGGTCACCGCCGCGGCCCGGAGCGAGCACGGCGGGGTCGGCGACCAGGCGTTCCTCGCCGGTGGCGAGGTCGAGGAGGTGGAGCCGGTCGACCCGGTCCTGCGGGCCGGCCGAGCGGAGCAGCAGCAGTCGGGTGCCGTCCTCGCTGAGGGTGATCGCGCGCGGGGCGCCGTGGCCGAAGCGGCCGGTGCGGGCGCTGAGGTCGAGGAAGGGATCGGTGAGGGTCACGGCCCGATGGTCGCCGCGAGGTACCTTCCCGGACCAGTAGGGCGCCATGTGAAATGTCACACATCACCCGCCTGTGAGGTGATGCGGCGTCCAGGGGCCGTCGGGCCGGGCGTCAGTCGGCGCCGGCGCGGAGTTCGGCGAGCAGGACGCTCTGCTCGGCGATCAGCCCGGTGAGGATCCGCCGGGCGGTGAGCAGCAGGTCGGCGACCTCGGTCCCGGACAGCGCGTACACCACCGTGCTGCCCTCCCGGGTGGCGGTGACGATGCCGGACCGGCGCAGCACGGCGAGTTGCTGGGAGAGGCTGGACGGTTCGATCGCCAGCTCGGCCAGCAGGTCGCGGACGGGCGTCGGTCCGGCCTGCAGTAATTCCAGCACCCGGATCCGGACGGGGTGGCCGAGCATCCGGAAGAACTCGGCCTTGGCCTGGTACAGCGCGACCGCCACGGCGCTCCTTTCCTGGTGCCCGGCCCGGTCAGATCTCCAGTCCGACCTCGATCCGCTTGAGGTGGTGGCGGGCCATCGCCAGGTTGGCGCGGCTGCGGTTGAGCGCCAGGAACAGGAAGAGCCCCCGGCCGTTCGGCATGGTGAGCGGCCGGAGCAGGTGGTACTGGCTGGTGAGGCTGACCAGGATGTCCTCGATCTCGTTGTCATGGAGGTTGAGCAGCTCCATGGCCCGCATCTTGGCCCGGACCACGTCGGTGTTGCCGGCGGCGGCGACGTTGAGGTCCAGCTCGCCGCCCTCGCCGAGGGTGCCGAGCGCCATGCCGCTGCCGTAGTCGACCAGGGCCACGCCGATCGCGCCCTCGATCGCCATGGCCTCCTTGAGCGAGGTCTCCAGGTTCGCCATCGTCTTCTCCTCCTGTGAGCGGGGGACTCCCCTGCGTGGTGGCTCTGGGACCGAATGTAGGGAGAGGGGACGGCGTGGCACCGGGAATGACCGGAGACGTTCGAAGATGGCCGCTTCGTCGCTGCTTGAAGACATTTGCAACTATGGATGTGAGAGAGAACCGATCCGGTAGCGCGAAAAAATCAGTGCTATCGATGTCAGTCCTCCCGGGTAACCTCTCGCTGAGATGCGAGATCACACCAATCACACCCGGACGGCGATGAACACCCCTGAGCCCGAGCAGCCCGAAGACCGGGAGCTCAGCCCCGCCGAGGCGTACGCGGCCTTCCGCCGCCGGGCCAAGGAGCAGGCCAGCGCCCTGTACGGCTTCCAGCAGCTCTACGACTTCCCGCTGGACGACTTCCAGCTGGAGGCCTGCCGGGCGCTGGAGGGCGGCGACGGCGTGCTGGTCGCCGCGCCCACCGGCTCCGGCAAGACGATCGTCGGCGAGTTCGCCGTGCACCTCGCCCTCCAGTCCGGGCGCAAGTGCTTCTACACCACGCCCATCAAGGCGCTCTCGAACCAGAAGTACGGGGACCTGGTCAAGCGCTACGGCGCGGCCAAGGTCGGCCTGCTGACCGGTGACAACAGCGTCAACGGGGACGCCCCCGTAGTGGTCATGACCACCGAAGTGCTGCGCAACATGCTCTACGCCGGCTCCTCCTCGCTCAACGGCCTCGGTTACGTGGTGATGGACGAGGTGCACTACCTCGCCGACCGCTTCCGCGGCGCCGTCTGGGAGGAGGTCATCATCCACCTCCCCGAGTCGGTGGTGCTGGCCTCGCTCTCCGCGACCGTCTCCAACGCCGAGGAGTTCGGCGACTGGCTGGACACCGTGCGCGGCGGCACCAAGGTGATCGTCTCCGAACACCGCCCGGTGCCGCTGTGGCAGCACGTCATGGCCGGCAACCGGATGTACGACCTGTTCGCCAACCCGGACCGCGACGGCCGCCCCAAGGACGCCCCGCGCAACCCGGCCAAGGCCGTCAACCCCGAGCTGGTCCGGCTCGCCCGCTCCGAGCTGGACCGCAACCCGCGCGACCGGTTCGGCCGCGGCCGGGGCCGCTCGATGCCCAACGGCCGCCCGGGCAAGGTCTGGACGCCCGGCCGGGTCGACGTCATCGACCGGCTCGACGCCGAGGGCCTGCTCCCCGCGATCACCTTCATCTTCAGCCGGGCCGGCTGCGAGGCCGCCGTCCAGCAGTGCCTCAGCTCCGGGCTGCGCCTCAACAAGGAGGAGGACCGGGGCCGGGTGCGGGCCATCGTCGAGGAGCGCTGCGCCGACATCCCCGACGAGGACCTGCACGTCCTCGGCTACTTCGAGTGGCTCGACGGGCTGGAGCGCGGCATCGCCGCCCACCACGCGGGGATGCTGCCGCGGTTCAAGGAGGTGGTCGAGGAGCTCTTCGTGAAGGGTCTGGTCAAGGCCGTCTTCGCGACCGAGACACTGGCCCTCGGCATCAACATGCCCGCCCGCTCGGTGGTCATGGAGAAGCTGGTCAAGTGGAACGGCGAGACGCACGCCGACATCACCCCCGGCGAGTACACCCAGCTCACCGGCCGGGCCGGCCGCCGCGGGATCGACATCGAGGGCCACGCCGTGGTGCTCTGGCAGCGCGGGCTCGACCCGGAGGCGCTGGCCGGCCTGGCCGGCACCCGCACCTACCCGCTGAAGTCGTCCTTCCGGCCCTCGTACAACATGGCCGTCAACCTGGTCTCGCAGTTCGGCCGGCACCGCTCCCGCGAGCTGCTGGAGACGTCCTTCGCGCAGTTCCAGGCGGACCGCTCGGTGGTCGGCATCGCCCGCCAGGTCCAGCGCAACGAGGAGGGCCTGGACGGCTACCGCGCGTCCATGACCTGCCACCTGGGCGACTTCGACGAGTACATGGGCCTGCGCCACCAGCTCAAGGACCGCGAGAACGAGCTGGCCCGCGAGGGCAGCAGCCAGCGCCGCGCGGCCGCCGTCGAGTCCATCGAGCAGCTCAAGCCGGGCGACGTCATCCACGTCCCCACCGGCAAGTTCGCCGGTCTCGCGCTCGTCCTCGACCCGGGCCTGCCGCCGGTCAGCCGCAACGGCCGGGTCGGCTCGCGCCACCCCGACTTCCAGGACGGCCCGCGCCCGGTGGTGCTCACCGCCGAGCGGCAGGTCAAGCGGCTCGCCATGATCGACTTCCCGCACCCGGTCGCCGCCCTGGAGCGGGTGCGCATCCCCAAGTCCTTCAACCCGCGCAGCCCGCAGTCCCGGCGCGACCTCGCCTCCGCGCTGCGCACCAAGGCCGGCCACCTGGAGCCCGAGCGGTTCCGCAAGGGCCGCGCGGCCGCCGCCGACGACGCGGAGATCAGCCGGCTGCGCGCCGCCCTGCGCCAGCACCCGTGCCACGGCTGCGACGAGCGCGAGGACCACGCGCGCTGGGCCGAGCGCTACCACCGGCTGCACCGCGACACCGAGCAGCTGGAGCGCCGGATGCGCTCCCGCACCCACACCATCGCCCGCACCTTCGACCGGGTCTGCGGCCTGCTCACCGACCTCGGCTACCTCCGGGGCGACACCGTCACCGACGACGGCAAGCGGCTCGGCCGGCTCTACGGCGAGCTGGACCTGCTCGCCTCCGAGTGCATCCGCGAGGGCGTCTGGAGCGGTCTGGCCGCCGCCGAGCTGGCGGCCTGCGCCTCGGCGCTGGTCTACGAGTCCCGGCAGTCCGACGACGCCGCCGCCCCCCGGGTGCCCGAGGGCGGCACCAAGGAGGCACTCGGCCAGATGATCCGGATCTGGGGCCACCTGGACGCCCTGGAGGAGCAGCACCGGATCAACACCGCCGAGGGCGTCGGGCAGCGCGAGCCGGACGTCGGCTTCGCCTGGGCCGCGTACCGCTGGGCCCTCGGCCACAACCTGGACTCGGTGCTGCGCGACGCCGACATGCCGGCCGGTGACTTCGTCCGCTGGACCAAGCAGCTGATCGACGTGCTCGGCCAGATCCAGGACGCCGCCGGCGAGGACGCCGAGCTCCGCCGGACGGCCCGCAAGGCCGTCGACGGCCTCCGCCGCGGCATCATCGCCTACTCCTCGGTGGGCTGACCGTCGCACGCCGAAGGGGGGCCCGTCGTCATCGACGACGGGCCCCCTTCGTGCTGCCGGGGTGTCAGCGCGCCGCGAGTACGGCCAGGACGCGCTCCAGGGAGGTGCCGAGGCCCCAGCGGGCGGAGAGCTCCTCCAGGGTCATCGGGTCCAGCGGCTCGCGCGGCAGGGCCGGGTCGAAGGGCGGCAGCGGCGCGTCGGCGGCGACCCGGACCACGGTCGGGGCGACGTCCAGGTAGGCCGCGCCCTCGACGATGTTGCGCCGGCGGGCCGGGGTGAGCTTCGAGCGGATGTCGAGGGCGGCGGCCCGGATCGCCGGGAGGTCGCCGTACTCGTTGATCAGCTGGGCGGCCGTCTTCTCGCCGATCCCCTTGACACCGGGCAGGCCGTCGCTGGGATCGCCGCGCAGGGCGGCCATGTCGGCGTACCGGGCGCCGCGCACGCCGTACTTCTCCAGCAGCAGCGCGTCGTCGGTGACCTGGAGGTTCCCCATCCCCTTGACCGGGTAGAGCACGGTGATCCCGCGGGCGTCGTCGACCAGCTGGAAGAGGTCGCGGTCCCCGGTGACGATCTGCACCGGGCCCTCGGCCCGGGCGGTGAGGGTGCCGATCACGTCGTCCGCCTCGTAGCCGGGGGAGCCGACCCGGGCGATGCCGAGCGCGTCCAGCACCTGCTCGATCACCGGTACCTGCGGGGCGAGCGTGTCCGGCACCTCCTCCTCGCCGTCGACGGCCGCCTCGGCGACCCGGTGGGTCTTGTAGGAGGGCACGAGGTCGACCCGCCACTGGGGGCGCCAGTCGGCGTCCATGCAGGCGACCAGCTGGTCGGGCCGGTGGTCCTGGACCAGTCGGGCGATGAAGTCCAGCAGGCCCCGGACGGCGTTGACCGGTTCGCCCTGCGGGGAGCGCAGGGAGTCCGGCACGCCGTAGTAGGCCCGGAAGTACAGGCTGGCGGAGTCGAGCAGCATCAGTCGCGGTGCGGTCACGTCTCAGATCATGCCGTACCCGGCCGACAGCCCGCCGGTTCCGGCGCTCCCGGGGTCCCTCTGTCCCGGCTTCGGCGCCCCGGGCTCAGTGCTCGTGCGGTCCGGCGCGGTGGACCGGGCCGTGCGAGTCGGCGCAGTGCTCGGGGAGGTCGCCGGCGGGGGTGGTGATCTGCAGCAGCGCGCCCGCCTCGTCCTCGCCGACGTGGTCGACCTGGAGGGTGCTGTGGGTGATCCCGTACTCGCCCGCCAGCCGGCGCTGCAGCTCCCGGCGGACGGCGTGGCAGTCACCGCCCGGGGTGACCAGGATGTGCGCCGACAGGGCCGGCTGGCCGGAGGTGATCTCCCAGATGTGCAGGTCGTGGATCTCCTCCACCAGCGGCTGGGCGACCAGCCGGTCCGCCACCGCGTCCGGGTCGACGCCGGCCGGGGCGGCCTCCAGGAAGATCCGCCCGGAGGCGCGGACCAGGCCGATGCCGGCCTTCAGCATCAGCGCCACCACGATCAGCGAGGCGATCGCGTCCGCCCGGGCGAACCCGGTGGTCAGCATCACCGCGCCGGCGACGGCGGTGGCGATGAACGCGTAGAGGTCGGTGACCACGTGCTGGAAGGCACCCTCGACGTTGAGCGAGCTGCGGTTGGCCTTGGACATGCACCAGGCGGCGGCCAGGTTGACCACGATCCCGATCAGCGCGGTGACCAGCACCAGCGAGCCGGTCACGTCCGGCGGGTCGATCAGCCGGGTGACGGCCTCGTAGCCCAGCCAGGCCGAGAGGACCAGCAGGGTGACGCCGTTCGCCTGGGCGGAGAGGATCTCGGCGCGCTTGAGCCCGTAGGTGTAGCCGCCGCGGGCCGGGCGGGCGGACAGCCGCATCGCCACCAGGGCCAGCACGATCGAGGCGGCGTCGGTGAGCATGTGCGCCGCGTCGGAGATCAGCGCCAGCGACCCGGCGGCGAAGCCGACCACCACCTCGCCGGCCATGAACACCACGATCAGCGCGAGGGCGCTCACCAGCCAGCGGCGGTCGGCGTCGGCGGCCACGCCGTGCGAGTGCCCGCCGTGACCGTGCCCGCCGTGACCGTGCCCGCCGTGCCCGCTCCGCGCGGGCCCGTCGCCGCGCCGGTGGTCATGCGCATGATCATCGTGGGAGTGGTCGTGCCCGGCCATCGAAGTCCTCTCCTGGACGCGCGGGGGTGGAGGCAGGGAGGCGAACGCCCCGCAGTCGAAGTGAACCGCAGATCGAAGGAAGATCCAAAGGCTGCACTGGAGACCGTTGTCATTGCCGCGGCGCGACCCCCGCCCGGTGCCGCCGCGCCACCGCTGAGCAGGGAAGACGCGAATCGGGCAGGTCGGACGGCTCGGCCCCGCCCCGACCGCCGTGGCGGCCGACGCGGTGACCGTGCGGCCCGCCGGACCGGTGGCCGTGACCGCCCGGCGGGCCGGGCGGGTCTAACCGAGCGCGCCGACCGGCTCCAGCGGGACCGTCCGGGCCGCCGTCGCAGCCCGGACCAGGGCCTGCATCACCCGCAGGTCGTCCCCCTGCTCGGGGTGCCACTGCACCCCGAGGGTGAACCCGGGTCCCTCCACCGCCTCCACGGTGCCGTCCGGCGCGTGCGCGCTCACCCGCAGCCCCGCGCCGAGCCGGTCCACCGCCTGGTGGTGGAAGGTCGGCACGGTCAGTTCGCTCTCCGGCAGCAGTCCGCCGAGGAGCGTCCCGGGCACCGGCCGCACCGTGTGCTCCCCGTACGTGCCGGGCGTCCCGGCGTGCACGTCGGGGTGCACCACGTCCGGGAGGTGCTGGACGAGCGAGCCGCCGCAGACCACGTTCAGCACCTGCATGCCCCGGCAGATGCCCAGCAGCGGCATGCCCGCCGCCAGGGCCGCCCGCAGCAGCGCCGACTCCCACTGGTCCCGCTCCGGCGAGTCCGCCTCGGTCAGCGGGTGCGGCGGCTGCCCGTAGTACGCCGGGTCGATGTCCGGTCCGCCCGTGATGACCAGGGCGTCCAGCCGGGCGAGCACCTCCGGCGCGCGCTCCGGGGAGTCCGGCGGCAGCAGGAGCGCGATCCCGCCCGAATCCCGCACGTACGCGGTGTACCGCTCGGGCACCAGTGCCACCGGGCGGTTCCGCCAGTCGCTCCAACTCACGTCCACCTGGTAGGTGCTGACGCCGATGAAAGGCCTGCGATCCATGGCGGGCATTCTCCTCCAGCCCCGCCTGATACCCCGTCAACCACGCGTATCGGCGCGCCACACCCGTCCGCCCTCTTCCGCGCTGTCCGTGGCAGGCCGTACGGTTCGCTGTGACCGTGTGATCTCGCTGAGTGAGCGAAGGGGAGGGTCCCGTCATGCCCGACAACACCGCCGCGACCGCGCGGCCGCGCGCGCCGCTCACCCTCGGCGAGCTGCGCACGCTGGTCGACGCCGGCGAGATCCACACCGTCGCGCTCGCCTTCACCGACATGCAGGGCCGGCTCCAGGGCAAGCGCTTCGCCGCCCGGTTCTTCCTCGACGAGGTCGCCGAGCACGGCGCCGAGGCCTGCGACTACCTGCTCGCCGTCGACATCGACCTCAACACCGTCGACGGCTACGCCCAGTCCTCCTGGGAGACGGGCTACGGCGACTTCGCCATGCGCCCCGACCTCGGCACGCTCCGGCTCACCCCCTGGCAGCCCGGCACCGCCCAGGTCACCGCCGACCTCGCCCGGCACGGCGGCCACCCCGTCGACACCGCGCCCCGGCAGGTGCTGCGGCGTCAGATCGAGCGCCTCGCCGAGTACGGCCTGGCGGCCGACATCGGCACCGAGCTGGAGTTCCTGGTCTTCCGCGACACCTACGAACAGGCCTGGCTCGGCGGCTACCGCGGCCTCACCCCGGCCAACCAGTACAACGTCGACTACTCGCTGCTCGGCACCGCCCGGGTCGAGCCGCTGCTCGCCCGGATCCGCAACGAGATGGCCGGCGCCGGCCTCGTCGTCGAGTCGGCCAAGGGCGAGTGCAACCTCGGCCAGCACGAGATCGCCTTCCGCTACGCCGACGCCCTCACCACCTGCGACCAGCACAGCGTCTACAAGACCGGCGCCAAGGAGATCGCCGCCCAGCAGGGCTGCGCACTCACCTTCATGGCCAAGTACGACGAGCGCGAGGGCAACAGCTGCCACATCCACCTCTCGCTGCGGGACCTCCGCGTCCCGGGCGGCGCCCCGGCCTTCGCCGACCGCGACGGCCGGATGACCGACACCATGCGGCACTTCCTCGCCGGCCAGCTCGTCGCCCTGCGCGAGTTCAGCGTGCTCTACGCGCCCAACATCAACTCCTACAAGCGCTACCGGCCCGGCTCCTTCGCCCCGACCGCCGTCGCCTGGGGCCGCGACAACCGCACGTGCGCCTACCGGGTGGTCGGCCGCGGTCCGAGCCTGCGGATGGAGAACCGCGTCCCCGGGGGCGACGTCAACCCGTACCTCGCCGTGGCGGGCATGATCGCCGCCGGTCTGCACGGCCTCCAGCAGAAGCTCGAACTGCCCACGCCCTGCCTCGGCAACGCCTACGCCGCCGACGAGTACACCCGGGTGCCCGGCTCGCTGCGCGAGGCCGCCGACCGCTGGTCGCAGAGCGAGCTCGCCCGCGCCGCCTTCGGCAACGACGTCGTGGAGCACTACCTGCACATGGCCCGGGTCGAGCAGTCCGCGTACGACAGCGCCGTCACCGACTGGGAGCGCTACCGATCCTTCGAGCGGATGTGAGCCGCGTGGGGAGTCCCGCCGTCAGCACCGTCCTCAACCCGGCCACCGGGGAGGTGCTCGGCACCGTCCCGGACACCACCCCGGCGCGGCTGGACGCCGCCGTCCAGCTCGCCCTCAAGGCCCAGCAGGGCTGGGCCGCGCTCGCCCCCGGTGAGCGCGCCCGGCTGCTGCGCCGCTTCGCCGACCAGGTCGAGGTGCACATCCCCGAGCTGGCCGCCCTGGAGGTGAGCGAGGCCGGGCACACCGTGGGCAACGCCCGCTGGGAGGCCGGCAACGTCCGCGACCTGCTGGAGTACGCCGCCGGCGGGGTGGAGCGGCTGACCGGCCGCCAGATCCCGGTGGCCGGCGGCCTGGACGTCACCTTCCACGAGCCGATCGGCGTGGTCGGGGTGATCGCCCCGTGGAACTTCCCGATGCCGATCGCCGCCTGGGGCTTCGCCCCGGCCCTGGCCGCGGGCAACGCCGTCCTCCTCAAACCCGCCGAGGCCACCCCGCTCACCGCGCTGCGGCTGGCCGAACTCGCCCTCGCCGCCGGGCTCCCGGAGGGCCTGTTCCAGGTCGTCCCCGGGGCCGGCGCCACCACCGGTCGGGCACTGGTCGACCACCCTGCCGTCCGCAAGATCGTCTTCACCGGCTCGACCCTGGTCGGCAAGGAGGTCGCCGCCCGGTGCGCCGCCCAGGCCAAGCGGGTCACCCTCGAACTCGGCGGCAAGAGCCCCAACATCGTCTTCGCGGACGCCGACCTCGCCCGCGCCGCCGACCCGATGTCCTTCCTCGACAACAGCGGCCAGGACTGCTGCGCGCGCAGCCGCATCCTGGTCCAGCGCGAGGCCCTCGACGACTTCCTCGCCCTGCTGCTGCCCGCCGTCGAGGCCGTCCGCACCGGGGACCCGGCCGACCCGGCCACCGAGCTCGGCCCGCTGATCTCCGCCGCCCAGGTCCGCCGGGTCGCCTCCTACGTCACCCCCGAGCTGCCGGTGCTGGCCCGCGGCGCGGTCCCCGACGGCCCCGGCTTCTGGTACCCGCCGACCGTGCTCGCGCCCACCGACCCGACCGTGCCCGCGGCGACGGAGGAGATCTTCGGCCCGGTCGCGGTGGTGCTCCCCTTCGACGGCGAGGCGGACGCCCTGCGGCTGGCCAACGGGACTCGCTACGGACTCTCCGGGTCCATCTGGACGCGGGACGTCGGCCGCGCGCTGCGCCTGGCCCGGGGCGTCGCGGCGGGCAGCCTCTCGGTCAACTCGCACTCCTCGGTGCGGTACTGGACGCCCTTCGGCGGGTTCGGCGAGTCCGGCATCGGCCGGGAGCTCGGGCCGGACGCGCTGGTCCCCTTCACCGAGACCAAGAACGTGTTCATCCAGAGCGAGGAGTAGGAGCCAGCCATGAGCGAGAAGCCTGCCGCGGCCGGGAAGGACGGCCCGGTCTGCCGGCGCCTGGTCGGCCGGACCGCCGTGATCACCGGCGCGGGCAGCGGCATCGGCCTGGCCGCCGCCCGCCGGCTCGCCTCCGAGGGGGCGAAGGTCGTGTGCGCCGACGTCGACGAGGCGACCGGCGAGGCGGCCGCCCAGGAGGTCGGCGGCCTCTTCGTGCACACCGACGTGACCGACCCGTACATGGTCGAGGCGCTCTTCGACCAGGCCTACGAGACGTACGGCAGCGTGGACGTCGCCTTCAACAACGCGGGCATCTCGCCGCCCGAGGACGGCTCCATCCTGACCACGGAGCCGGCCGCCTGGCACAGGGTCCAGGAGGTCAACCTGACCTCGGTCTACCTCTGCTGCAAGGCGGCGCTGCCGTACATGCGGCGGCACGGGCGCGGTTCGATCATCAACACCGCCAGCTTCGTGGCCCGGATGGGCGCGGCCACCTCGCAGATCTCCTACACCGCTTCCAAGGGCGGGGTGCTGGCGATGTCGCGCGAGCTGGGCGTGCAGTTCGCCCGCGAGGGCATCCGTGTCAACGCGCTCTCACCGGGGCCGGTGGACACCCCGCTGCTGCGCGAGCTGTTCGCCGCGGACCCGGATCGCGCGGCCCGCCGGCTGGTGCACATTCCGCTCGGCCGCTTCGCCCGGCCCGAGGAGATCGCGGCCGCGGTCGCCTTCCTCGCCAGCGACGATTCGTCCTTCATCACGGCGAGCGAGTTCCTGGTCGACGGAGGCATCGCCGGTGCCTATGTGACCCCGGTCTAGAGTCGATCCGGGGCCGATCGGGGCCTTCGTTCGGCCTTCTCACCGTAATCTCATGGAGAATGCCGGGAATCGGCGGTCGCGCTGATATCGCGTTTATCCGGCTGCCTTTAGATTCTCTGACGTGAGCGAGCAGATTCCCGCCGGGTGGTACCCGGACCCGAAGGACACCACCAGCGATCCGCGACCGCAGCGCTGGTGGGACGGTAAGGGCTGGACGGCCGACACCCGGCCCGCACCCTCGGACGCCCCGCCGGAGCCGGTGGCTCCCGCGGCCCCGGGGCCGGACGAGACCGCCGAGACCCGGGTGCTGGAGGGGGAGGTGCTGGGGAGCGGGCCGACGGTCCGCTACCCGGAGCCGCCCCCCTTCGGCGCCGCCTACGGCGCCATCGCACCCCCGGCGCCCAAGACCAGGCGCAGGCCGTCCAAGGTGGTGATCGCGGCCACCGTCGCGGCCCTGCTGGGCCTCGGCGCCGGCTCCGGGATCACCTACCTGGCGATGGACGGCCACGGCGAGCCGCGTGCCACGCACCGCACCCCGCGGCAGGCCCCGCCGATCGGCGAGGAAGGCCCGTGGGGCGGTCTGCCCGACCTGGGCGGCCCCGGTAGCGACGGCGGCCAGGGCGGCAACGGCGGCAGCGGTCAGGGCAACGGCAACGGCAACGGCGGCAAGGGCAACGGCCAGGGCCGGGGCAACGGCGGCAGCGGCCAGGGCAACGGTGGCCAGGGCAACGGCGGGAACGACGGCACCTCCCAGGGCAGTGACACCGCCGCCGACCTGGTGAACCGGATCACCCTGCCCGTCCCCTCCGGCTGGCAGGGCGGTACCACCCCGGACGGCTTCGCCGCGCTGAGCGTCGGCGCCTACACCTGTGACGGGGGCGGCAGCTGCTCGCTGGGCGGTGCCAACACGGGTGTGGTCGCCGGCGGCACCGACGTCCAGGCGGCGGCCAAGGCCGACATCGAGAAGGCCGCCAAGGACTCGTACAACGACCTCAACTCGCACCAGGAGCTGAAGTCCGAGGCGGTCAAGGTCGACGGCCGGGACGGCTACCTGGTCCGCTGGAAGGTCGACGCGGCGAAGGGCAACGACGGCTACGTGCAGACCGTCGTCTTCCCGTCCGCCGACGGCAAGTCGCTGATCTCCGTCCACCTCGGCTTCGACATCGCCGACAAGGCGCCCGACGTCGCCGTGATGGACACCATCGTCAAGGGCATCGCCGCCTACACCGGCAAGCTGCCCGCCTTCCCGGGCGGCGGCCCCGGCCCCGGCGGGGGCACCGGTACCGCCACCACCTGATCGCACCGCTCCGCTCACGTACGGCGGCCCACCCGGACACGTCCGGGTGGGCCGCCGCCGTGTTCACACGCCGAGCTGGGGATCGCCTGGGCCGGACCGCACGGGGGGCGGTGTGCGGTCCGGCCCAGGCCTCCGGCGGTCAGGAGTCGCGTCGAACAGCCTCGAAGCGACGGCGCCGGAGCACCATGCCGGCCCAGCCGACGCTGATCGCGGCGGCGCCGGCCAGCAGCAGCGGACCGGTGGGCGAGCCGCCGACGGCCGCGCTGGCGGTCGGCACCACCGCGCCCGCCGGCTCGTTCGCGTTGCCGCCGTGCCCGTTGTGGGAAACGGTGGACTTGGACTGGCCGGCGGCGATCTGCGCCTCGCTCGGCGCGGCCGGGGCCTGTGCGGCGAGCGCCGACACGGGCTGGTCGACGGCGGCCGCCGTCTTGCCGAAGTCGACGTCGGAGCAGCTGTAGAACGCCTCCGGGCTGTCGCTGCGCTGCCAGACCATGTACAGCAGCTGGCGGCCGGTGCGCTGCGGCAGCGTCCCCGTGTAGGTGTAGTAGCCGTCGGTGGCGGTGCGGGTGACCTGCACCTGGGCGACCGGGGCCGACTCCAGGTCGGACCACTTCAGCGGCTTGGTCGGGTCGTAGCCGGCCTTGGTGATGTAGACGGTCTGGGTGCCGACGTGCGCCGCGGTGACGCGGAACTTGAAGGCGAACGAACCGGCGCTGACCGGGGTGGCCGGCCAGTCGGTGCGGGGCATGTCGAGCGCCTTGTACTTGTCGCGGTTGGCCGAGCAGAGCTTGCCGTCCGGGATCAGCGCCTGGTGGTTGCCGTTCGCGTTGGCGATGTTGACCTCGTTCCAGTCGTACAGCGGCTGGGTGCCGCTCATCGCCACGAGGTCCTTGCAGACCTGGGACTTGGGAGTCTCCGGCCCTTCGGCGTAGCAGGCCGCGATGCGGCTGACCGGGTTGGTCATGGCACCGTGGGCGCTGGCGGTGCCGGCGGCGGTCGTCGAAACGGCGAGGACCGCGGCGCCTATGACGCCGAGGGACAGAGCGCTTCTCTTGATGGACATGGGGTGGGGACTCCTTGACCGTGTTCCGGGCCGAGAGTGTGGGGGAGTGGGCACGTCTGCCCGGGGCCCGCCGGCCCGGCGCGCGGGGCCCGGGCTGAGCGTATGATTGGACTAGACCAACTGGCAATAGCCCGTTGTGGCGTACTTTTTGACGGACTGTAGCCGTAGGCGCAGCACAGAGGCCCGAGGGGCGCCGGAGTTCGGGCGCCCCTCGGGCCTTCTTAAGGTGGGGGAAAGGCCGGGAAAAGGTCAGCGGCCGCCGGAAGGCCGGCCCGGGCCCTGCCCGTACTGGTGGAAGTGCGCGCCCCCGTGCACGTTCTTGGCCTGGATCACCATGCCGTATGTCGTTCCGCCGTTGAAGGTGTTCTCCAGGGACTCGCCGCCCGGTGCGGGCATTCGCGGCTCGAACTCCGCTAGGATGGCGCGGAGTTCGTCGGCCACCTCGGGGTTCTCCAGGAGTGCCTGGCGGAGCCGGCCGCGCCAGGTGCCGGTCAGGTCGTCGACGGCCCCGGTGTCACCGGTCTCCCGGGCGCGGGCGATGACCGTCCGCGAGCGCTCCAGGGCCGCGGCCTCCGCCTCGTCGGTCTCGCCCCGCCCGAACAGCGCCGCGAAGCGGGAACGCGCCTGGGTCCAGGCCTCGGTGGCCATCAGCCCGACCAGGGTGGTGGCACCCGAGGTCACCAGCCCCTGCACGATCTCGGCCTCCATGGCGCCCCCTGACGTCGCGTCCGGTCCTGTCGAGCACCACGGTAGGGCAACGAGGGTGCCGCGGCGGCCCGTTCGGCCGTGGTGGCGTACCCGGTGGTCAGAGGAAGGTCCGCTGCTCGCCCCGGTAGGTCGGGACGGTGCGCACCACCCGGTCGCCCTCGATCAGGTGCAGCTCGGCGAAGCGCTCGCACAGCTCGCCCGCCTTGGCGTGCCGGAACCAGACCCGGTCCCCGATCAGCAGGTCGTCGGCGGCCGCGCCGAGCAGCGGGGTCTGCACCTCGCCGGCCCCCTCCATCGGGTCGTAGCGCAGCCCCGGCGGCAGGTGGGGCACCGGCGAGCGGTCCGGCCCGGCCGCGCCGGAGGCCGGGTAGCCGCCGCCGAGCACCGTCACCACCCCGAAGCCGGGCCGGCGCACCACCGGCTGACCGAACAGCGCGGCCGGCCGGCCCCGGAACGAGCGGTAGTTGTCGAACAGCCGCGGCAGGTACAGCCCCGAGCCCGCCGCGACCTCGGTGACCGCCCGCTCCGCCACGGTCGACTCGACGCTGCCGGTGCCGCCGCCGTTGACGAACTCCAGCTCGGTCACCCGGCGCAGCCGCCGGACCGTCGCCGCGCGCCGCTCGGCCAGCTCGGCCCGGGCCTTCGCCTGCATCAGCCGGATCATCCGGGAGCGCACCGGCCGCCCGGGCACGCTGTCGCCCACCCCGGCGATGTGTCCCTCGTAGGCCATCAGCCCGACCACCCGGAACCCGCGGCGGCGCTGCACCAGCTCGGCGAAGGCTCCGAGGTCCTCGGGCGTGCGCATCGGCGATCGCCGGGCGCCGACCCGCACCCGCCCGCCGAACAGCTGCAGCGCGGTGTCCAGCTCCAGGCAGACCCGGACCTCGGCGGGGCCGGTCCGGGCCGCGTCGATCAGGTCGAGCTGGGCCGGGTCGTCGACCAGCACGGTGACGGCGGCGGCCAGCTCCGGATCGCCGGTCAGTTCGGCGAAGCCGGAGCGGTCCGTCGAGGGGTAGGCCAGCAGGACGTCGCGGGCGCCCGTGCGGGCCAGCCAGAGCGACTCGCCGAGGGTGAAGCTCATCACCCCGGCGAAGCCGTCCATGGTCAGCACCCGCTCCAGCAGGGCGCGGCAGCGCACCGACTTGCTGGCCACCCGGACCGGCTTGCCGGCCGCCCGGCGGACCAGGTCGGCCGCGTTGGCGTCGAAGGCCGCGAGGTCGACGACGGCCACCGGGCCGTCGAGATGGGCGGTGGCCCGGTCGTACCGGGCTCGGTCGGCGGCCGGCGAGGGCACGGCGGCGGTACGGGCAGCAGCTTCGAGCGTGGCCATGGGCGCAGAGTGCCACACCCCGCTACCGGTGGGTAGGCCTGCGGCGGACGATCCACCCCGACGGCGCGGATCCGCCTCGCCCCGGCGACGGGTGTGAGGTGGCATAGGGTCGGCCGGGTGGACCGCAAGAACATTCCGAACCCAGGATTCGCCGCCGACGACGGCACCGCCGACCCGGCGCTCGCCGAGGCGCTCGCGCGCTGGTCGCAGGAGCCCGGGGCCGAGCCGGAGGTGCTCGCGGCGCTGACGCCGACCCGGCTGATGGTCCCGATCGTCGCCGTCCTCGGCGAGGTGGAGCTGGACGAGCACGGGCACAAGCACGAGAAGACCAGTGACATGGCCGTCCCGGTGATCGAGGCCGCGGACGGCCGGCGGGCGCTGCCGGCCTTCACCTCGATGGAGGCGCTGACCCGCTGGCGCGCCGACGCCCGCCCGGCCCCGGTCGCCGCCCCGCAGGCCGCGATGGTCGCCTACTCCGAGCGCGCGGACACCCTGCTGATCGACCCGGCCGGCCCGGTGCCGTACCGGCTGTCCGGGGCCCGGCTGCGCGCGCTGGCGGAGAACCGGCCGTACCTGCCGCCGGTGCGCGACCCCGAGGTGCGCGAGGCCGTCCGGGCGCTGCTGGCGGCCGAGTCGCAGGTGGTGAGCGGTCTGCTGGCGCCCTACCAGGAGGGGGACGGCCTGCTCGCGGTGGTGCTGGACCGGGCGCTGGACCAGGAGGCCGTCCAGGCGGCCGCCCGGCGGATCGGGCAGGCGGTCGCGGCCGACCCGGTGCTGCGGGTCC
This sequence comes from Kitasatospora sp. NPDC022856, assembly GCF_055561235.1. Classification (NCBI taxonomy): domain Bacteria; kingdom Bacillati; phylum Actinomycetota; class Actinomycetes; order Kitasatosporales; family Streptomycetaceae; genus Kitasatospora; species Kitasatospora sp. NPDC022856. The sequence goes on from NZ_JBVHHE010000009.1 coordinate 57,509, forward strand.
GGCTCGACCGGGGCCTGAACCTGGCCGTGCTGCCGGCCGACGCCGCGCTGCCCGGCGAGCCGCTGTACCGCCGCTAGCGGCGCCCGGCCCACGCGCGGTGCCCGGACACCGGCGGTGCCCCCTCGCCCGGTGGCCGGGCACCGCCGGTGTCCCGGTGGGTTCAGGCGTAGACCGGCCCGGTGAACTTCTCGCCCGGCCCGGTGCCCGGCGCGTCCGGCACGATGGACGCCTCGCGGAAGGCCAGCTGGAGCGACTTCAGGCCGTCCCGCAGCGGGGCGGCGTGGAAGTTGCTGATCTCGGGGGCACCGGCGGTGACCAGCCCGGCCAGCGCGGTGATCAGCTTGCGCGCCTCGTCGAGGTCCTTGTCGGCCTCGCCGCCCTCGGCCAGGCCGCACTTCACGGCGGCGGCGCTCATCAGGTGCACCGCGACGGTCGTGATCACCTCGACGGCGGGGACCTCGGCGATGTCCCGGGTGAGGTCGTCGAAACCGATCGCCTCGTCGTCCGCGGCGGGGTTCTGGGTGGGCTCGCTGCTCAAGGGGGGCTCGTTCCGTCGTGCCGGTGTCCGTACCCAAGGAGCGTACAAGGGGGCCGGCCGGGGGTCGGGCCGTGGGGAGCGAGGGGCGGAATACCGGGCGCGGCCGAAACGCTGTATGCTTCGAGACTGACCGGCCAGGAGTTCCTGAGGAGCGCCCGGCCAGCAAGAGGAGGCTCCACCCAGGAGGCCCGAGAGGGCAACCGCGAAAGTCTCCCACCCGATCGGCCTCACGGTCGACGGGTCCCGGTCCGCGACGGGCGCCCAGGCGCCGAGTCGCCCGCCGCACCCCTCACCGGGTGCAGCCCCCGGTTGTGTGGAGCCCCGCTTGTACCGAGCGGGGCTTTTTTCGTGTCGCGGTGCATGCAGTGCCAATCAGCAAGGTAGGCAGCGCAGCACGAATGAAGCCCCGCCCAGTGGTCGAGTCCACTACGTGCGACCGCCGTCCGACGGCCGCATCGCAGAAGGTGCAACCTAGGAGGCCCCATCAGCACCGAGCCCCGCATCAACGACCGGATTCGCGTCCCCGAGGTGCGACTCGTCGGTCCCAGCGGCGAGCAGGTCGGCATCGTGCCGCTTGCCAAGGCGCTGGAGCTCGCGCAGGAGTACGACCTCGACCTCGTCGAGGTCGCGGCGACCGCCCGGCCGCCGGTGTGCAAGCTCATGGACTACGGCAAGTTCAAGTACGAGTCGGCCATGAAGGCCCGTGAGGCGCGCAAGAACCAGGCGCACACGGTCATCAAGGAGATGAAGCTCCGGCCGAAGATCGACCCGCACGACTATGACACCAAGAAGGGTCACGTCGTTCGGTTCCTCAAGCAGGGCGACAAGGTCAAGATCACGATCATGTTCCGCGGTCGCGAGCAGTCGCGCCCCGAGCTGGGCTTCCGACTGCTGCAGCGGCTGGCCAACGACGTCCAGGACCTGGGCTTCGTCGAGTCCTCGGCCAAGCAGGACGGCCGAAACATGATCATGGTTCTCGGCCCGCACAAGAAGAAGACCGAGGCGATGGCCGAGGCCCGCGCGATCGCGGACGCCCGCAAGGCCGAGCGTCAGGGCCGCACCCCCGGCTCCGACGCCGCCGAGGCCGACGAGGACGCAGCGCTTGAGGCCGAGAACGCCGCGGCCGAGGCGGAGGCCGACGAGGCCGCCGCCGAGGACGACGACGCCGAGGTCGAGCAGCCGGCCGAGGCCTCCCAGGACGCCTGAGCCTTCACCGGCCAGGGCGGTTCGGGAGACCGGCCACCAAGGTGAACGGGCGTCCGCCCGGTCATCGCAGATCCATCCTTCACGCCCGCGCGGCGCACACCGCGCGGGCGTGGACGGACCGACGAGGAGATACGGCGAAATGCCGAAGCAGAAGACGCACAGTGGCGCCAGCAAGCGCTTCAAGATCAGTGGCTCTGGCAAGGTGCTGCGCGAGCGCGCCGGCCGCCGCCACCTCCTGGAGCACAAGCCCTCCACGCTGACCCGCAAGCTGGCCGGCACCGTCGTGGTGGCCCCCGCCGACGCCAAGAAGATCAAGAAGCTTCTCGGCAAGTGATCGCCCTCCCGCCCGGCGCGAGCCGTGAGCGGGGCAGCTGATCCTTCCCGACCCATTCGAATGACGGACCGCGTGAAGTAGTCCGTGGTCCAACCCAAGGAGTAATCAAGTGGCACGCGTCAAGCGGGCAGTCAACGCCCACAAGAAGCGCCGGGTCATCCTGGAGCGCGCCAGCGGCTACCGGGGCCAGCGCTCGCGCCTGTACCGCAAGGCCAAGGAGCAGGTCACCCACTCGCTGGTCTACAACTTCAACGACCGCAAGAAGCGCAAGGGCGACTTCCGTCAGCTGTGGATCCAGCGCATCAACGCTGCGGCCCGTGCCAACGGCATCACCTACAACCGCTTCGTGCAGGGCCTGAAGGCCGCCAGCGTCGAGATCGACCGCAAGATGCTGGCCGACCTCGCGGTCAACGACCCGGGCGCGTTCGCCTCGCTCGTCGAGGTCGCGCAGAAGGCGCTGCCGGCCGACGTCAACGCCCCGAGGGCCGCCGCCGACGCCGCCTGATCCTCCTGGATCGGCCTGATCCCCCCGGGATCGGTTCGTCGCACCGACCGGACCCGCAGGCTCTCCCTGCGGGTCCGGTTTTGCGTTTCCCCGCCACAGTCCCTGCACGCCACCGGCGCCCCGCCTCAGAGACGAGACCATGTCGAGCACCGACACCCCCCTGCTGACCTCCCTGCGCTCGCCCCGCGTCGTCGCCGCCCGCCGGCTCGCCAAGCGGAACCAGCGCACCAAGGAGCGCCGCTTCCTCGTCGAGGGCCCGCAGGCCGTCCGGGAGGCCGTCGCGTTCGGGACGCTGCCGGGCACGGCCGACCACGCCGTGGTCGAGGTCTACACGACCCCCGAGGCCGCCGAACGGCACGCCGGCATCGTCGCCGCCGCCCGCGCCGAGGGGCTGCCGGTGCTCACCGCCACCGACGAGGTCATCGCGGACATCTGCGACACCGTGACCCCGCAGGGCATCGTGGCGCTCTGCCGGTTCATCGACACCCCGTTCGCCGAGGTGCTGGCGGCCCGTCCCAAGCTGGTCGCGGTGCTCGCCCACGTGCGCGACCCCGGCAACGCCGGCACCGTGCTGCGGACCGCCGACGCGGCCGGCGCGGACGCGGTGGTGCTGACCGACGCCTCGGTGGACCTGTACAACCCGAAGGCCGTGCGCGCCTCCGTCGGCAGCCTGTTCCACCTGCCGGTCGCCGTCGGCGTGCCGGTGGAGGAGGCGGTCGGCCGGCTGCGCGAGGCCGGCGTGCGGGTGCTGGCCGCCGACGGCGCGGGGGAGCGCGACCTCGACCAGGAGCTGGACGAGGGCACGCTGGGCGCGCCCGGCGCATGGGTGTTCGGCAACGAGGCCTGGGGGCTCCCGGAGGAGACCCGCGCCCTCACCGACGAGGTGGTGCGCGTACCGATCCACGGACACGCCGAGAGCCTCAACCTCGCGACGGCCGCCGCCGTCTGCCTCTACGCCTCCGCCCGGGCGCAGCGCTCGCCCGGCGGCTGCCGGGCGCGGGCGTAGGCCGTACCCGGACGCTCCCGGAAGTCGTCATCGCGACGCCGCGGGCCCTACTGCGGGGGGCCGCGAGACGCTAGGGTCTGCCTCGGTGGGGGGAAAGACACGGTGGGTAATCGGGGAGGACACCCATGGTCGGCAGCGGGCCAGAGCTCGACCCGGACGACCTGCCGGACGGCCTGGTGGTCGCCGACGCCCTGGGCCGGGTGGTCTGCTTCAACCGCACCGCCGCCCGGCTGACCGGCATCCTCCAGGAGGCCGCGCTCGGCAGCCCGCTGGAGCACGCCCTCCCGCTGGAGGACCTGGACGGCCGCCGCTGGTGGCAGCTGACCGACCCGTACGGCGGTCTGGCGACCCGGACCAGCCAACCCGAGCGCAATCTGCTGCTCCCCGGCGGCCGCGAGGTGCTGGTGTCCGCCCGCTACGTCCGGACGCGCCCGCAGGCTCCGCTGGAGCGGCTGGTGATCGCGCTGCGCGGCACCGAGGCCCGCCGGCGGACCGAGCGCAGCCACGCCGAGCTGATCGCCACCGTCGCGCACGAGCTGCGCTCGCCGCTCACCAGCGTCAAGGGCTTCACCGCGACCCTGCTGGCGAAGTGGGAGCGGTTCACCGACGGGCAGAAGCGGCTGATGCTGGAGACCGTCGACGCCGACGCCGACCGGGTCACCCGGCTGATCGCCGAGCTGCTGGACATCTCCCGGATCGACGCCGGGCGGCTGGAACTGCGCAAGCAGGTGGTCGACCTGGCCGCCTCGGTGCGCCGGCACGTGGACCGCAAGGTCGCCACCGGCATCCCCGAGGACCGCTTCGACATCCGGATCAGCGAGCCGCTCACCGTGCTCTGGGCCGACCCGGACAAGGTGGACCAGGTGCTGGCCAACCTGCTGGAAAATGCGGTGCGCCACGGTGAGGGAACTGTCACGATCGAGGTGGCACCGGCCAAGGAGGTCGTCGAGGCACCCGTCTGGGAGCGCTCCGGCACTCCGCCCCGAACTGTGGAAGGCACCGCGGTCACCGTGAGCGATGAAGGCACCGGCATCCCCGAGGACTCGATGCCGCGCGTGTTCACCCGCTTCTGGCGCGGTTCCAAGCGCGGCGGCACGGGTCTGGGCCTCTACATCGTCAAGGGCATCGTGGAGGCCCACGGCGGCTCGATCCGCGTCGACCGCGCACCCGGCGGCGGCGCCCGGTTCCGATTTATCCTGCCCGCCGGCGTGCCCGACTTCATGCTCTGACGGAGCCTGGAGGCAGCCGCGCCGGGCTCCGGGGCGGCGCCGCCACCCCCGGAGCCCGGCGCGGCTCGGGAGGCCGGACGGGCTTGACGGCAGCCGCACCATGCGCTGCGACTACACTCGACCTTTGGCGTTGTGGGACGCCCTGCGCGGCCGTGCCGCGGACACCCCTTCCGAGCACCTGCGGCGGGGGCTGCCCGTGCCCCGGCCACGCCGGGCGTCACGCGAAGGCACGAGCCCTTACCTGAGCACGGACGAGCAGGAGCACGGGAAGATAGAGATGTCGGCACCCAACAAGTCGTACGACCCGGTCGAGGTCGAGGCCCTCAAGCCCGAGGTGGTGGAGCAGGCGCGGGACGAGGCCGTCCGGGCCTTCGCCGCCGCCACCAGCCTCGACGAGCTGAAGCAGGCCAAGGTCGCCCACACCGGCGACCGCTCCGCGCTCTCCCTCGCCAACCGCGAGATCGGCGCTCTGCCCCCGCACGCCAAGGCCGCCGCCGGCAAGCTGATCGGCCAGGCCCGCGGCGCCGTCAACCAGGCCCTCGCCCGGCGCCAGGCCGAGCTGGAGGCGGAGCGCGACGCCCGCGTCCTGGTCGAGGAGGCGGTGGACGTCACGCTGCCCTACGACCGGACCCCGCGCGGCGCCCGCCACCCGCTGACCACGCTGGCCGAGCGCATCGAGGACACCTTCGTCGCGATGGGCTACCAGGTCGCCGAGGGCCCCGAGGTCGAGGCCGAGTGGCTGAACTTCGACGCCCTCAACCTGGGACCGGACCACCCGGCCCGCTCGATGCAGGACACCTTCTTCGTCCAGGCCCCGGACGGCTCCGCCGACTCCGGCGTGGTGCTGCGGACCCAGACCTCCCCGGTCCAGGCCCGCACCATGCTCGACCGCGAGCCCCCCATCTACGTGGTCTGCCCCGGCCGGGTCTACCGGACCGACGAGCTGGACGCCACCCACACCCCGGTCTTCCGCCAGGTCGAGGGCCTGGCCGTGGACGAGGGCATCACCTTCGCCGACCTCAAGGGCACCATCGAGCTGCTGGTGTCCAAGCTGATCGGGGACGGCCTGGAGCTGCGCTGGCGGCCCTCGTACTTCCCGTTCACCGAGCCGAGCGCCGAGATCGACCTGCAGTGCTTCGTCTGCCGCGGCGAGAGCGTCGGCAACCCGGACCGGCCCTGCCGCACCTGCTCCTCCGAGGGCTGGATCGAGCTCGGCGGCTGCGGCGTGGTCAACCCGCGGGTGCTGGTCGCCTGCGGCATCGACCCGAGCCGCTACAGCGGGTTCGCCTTCGGCCTGGGCCTGGAGCGAATCCTGATGAACCGTCACAACGTCGCCGACATGCGCGACATGGTCGAGGGTGACGTGCGCTTCACCCTCCCGTTCGGGATGGAGATCTGATGCGCGTCCCGCTTTCCTGGCTGCGCGAGTACGTCGACCTGCCGGCCGGCGAGACCGGCCGCGACGTGGCGGAGCGACTGGTCCGGGCCGGGCTGGAGGTCGAGACGGTCGAGCAGATCGGCGGCGACCTCAAGGGCCCGCTGGTGGTCGGCCAGGTCCTCTCCATCGAGGAGCTCTCCGGCTTCAAGAAGCCGATCCGGCACTGCTTCGTCAACGTCGGCGACGCCAACGGCACCGGCGAGCCGCAGGAGATCGTCTGCGGCGCGACCAACTTCGCCGTCGGCGACAAGGTCGTCGTCGTCCTGCCGGGCGCCGTGCTGCCCGGCCCGTTCCCGATCGCGGCCCGCCAGACCTACGGCCACACCTCGGCCGGCATGATCTGCTCGGCCCGCGAGCTGGGCATGGGCGACGACCACGACGGCATCATCGTCCTCCCGCCGGAGTACGAGCCCGGCACCGACGCCGTCGAGCTGCTCCAGCTCGTCGACGAGGTGCTGGACATCGCCGTCACCCCGGACCGCGGCTACTGCCTCTCGATGCGCGGGGTGGCCCGCGAGGCCGCCGCCGCGTACGGGCTGCCGCTGGCCGACCCGGCGCTGCTCGACGTGCCGCCGGCGAACTCCTACGGCTACCTGGTCAAGGTCGCCGACCCGGCCGGCTGCGACCGCTTCGTGGCCCGCACGGTGATCGGCCTCGACCCGACCGCCAAGTCGCCGATCTGGCTCCAGCGCCGCCTGCAGAAGGCCGGCATCCGGCCGATCTCGCTGGCCGTGGACATCACCAACTACGTGATGCTGGAGGTCGGCCAGCCGCTGCACGCCTACGACAAGCAGCGCGTGGACGGCCCCATCGTGGTCCGCCGGGCGGAGCAGGGCGAGACCCTGACCACCCTCGACGGCGTCGCGCGCAAGCTCTCCGCCGAGGACCTGCTGATCTGCGACAACAGCGGCCCGATCGGCCTGGCCGGTGTCATGGGCGGTGCCTCCACCGAGATCCTCGACCCGGCCGCCGGTCCGGGCACCACCGAGGTGATCATCGAGGCGGCGCACTTCGACCCGGTCGTGATCGCCCGCGGTGCCAAGCGGCACAAGCTGCCCTCCGAGGCGTCGAAGCGCTTCGAGCGCGGCGTCGACCCGGAGGCCGCCCGCGCCGCCGCGCAGCGCGCCGTCGACCTGCTGGTCCTGATCGCCGGCGGCACCGCCGAGGCCGGGGTCACCGACATCGCGGCCCCGCACCCGGTGCGCACCATCACCATCGCCGCGGACCTGCCCGACCGCGTCGCCGGCACCGCCTACGGCCGGGAGACCGTCACCCGGCGGCTGCAGGAGATCGGCTGCTCCGTCGCGGGCGCCGACGTCCTGGAGGTCACCCCGCCGACCTGGCGCCCCGACCTCACCGACCCGTACGACCTCGCGGAGGAGGTCATCCGCCTGGAGGGGTACGACAACGTCCCCGCCCGGATGCCCACCGTGCCGCCGGGCAAGGGCCTGACCGAGGCCCAGCGCACCCACCGCCGGGCCGGTGTCGCGCTGGCCGGCGCCGGCTACGTCGAGGTCAACAACTACCCGTTCGTCGGCGAGGCCGCCTTCGACAGGCTCGGCCTGGAGAAGGACGACCGGCGCCGCCGCACGGTGAAGCTGGTCAACCCGCTCAACGACGAGGAGCCGGCGCTGCGCACCACGCTGCTGCCGGGCCTGCTCGGGGCGCTGCGCCGCAACGTCGGCCGCGGCAACACCGATCTGGCGATCTTCGAGACGGGTACCGTCTTCCTGCCCAAGGACGAGCAGTCCGTCGCGCCGCGTCCGGCCGTCGACCGCCGTCCGAGCGACGAGGAGCTCGCCGCCCTCGACGCCGCCCTGCCGGACCAGCCGCGTCGGATCGCCGCCGCCCTCGCGGGCGAGCGGGTGCCGTCCGGCTGGTGGGGCAAGGGTGCCCCGGCCTCCTGGGCCGACGCGATCGAGGCCGCCCGTGCGGTGGCCCGTGCGGCCGGCGTCGAACTGGCCGTCCGCCAGGGCCGGCTGGCCCCGTGGCACCCGGGCCGCTGCGCCGAGCTGGTGGTCGCGGGGACCGATCGGGTGGTCGGTCACGCCGGTGAGCTGCACCCGCGCGTCGTCAAGGCGCTCGGCCTGCCCGAGCGCACCAGCGCGATGGAGGTCGACCTCGACCTGCTGACCGCCGACGGCGCCGTCCGGGTCTCCGGCCCGGCCGTCTCCGCGTTCCCGGTCGCGACCCAGGACGTGGCGCTGATCGTCGACGGCGCCGTCCCGGCCGCCGAGGTCGAGGCCGCGCTGCGGGCCGGCGCCGGCGAACTGCTGGAGGCCATCCGGCTGTTCGACGTCTTCACCGGCGAGCAGGTCGGCGAGGGCAAGAAGTCGCTGGCCTACGCGCTGCGCTTCCGCGCGGCCGACCGCACGCTGACCGCCGACGAGGCCAGCGCGGCCCGCGAGGCGGCCGTGGCCGAGGCCGTCGCCCGGACCGGCGCGGTGCTCCGCGGCGCCTGACGCGCATCCCGGGGGGAGGGCCCCGTCGCCGGTTTCCGGCGGCGGGGCCCTTCGTCGTCCCGGCGGTGGCGGTCCGGCCGGTGCGGCTGACCTGGCTCTTTGAGGAGTTTCCGTCAAAGCCCTTGCGGAGCAGGGATCGTGGGCGCTATTCCTTGGTTAGGAAAGTTTCCTAACTCCCGGTCGACGGCATCCCCCCGCCGTCCCCCCACGGAACACGGAGCGTCAGATGCACCGTCCCCAGCACCGCACCGTCCGGATAGCCCTCGCCGCCCTGCTGATGGCCGCGCCCGCCACGGTCGCGGCCGCCGGCGCAGCCCACGCGGCGCCGACCGCGGCCGTCGTCCAGGCCAAGGCCGTCGGCCTGGACGACCCGCACAAGAAGGACATCGCGATGCAGCTGGTGTCCAGCGCCGAGAACTCCTCGCTGGACTGGAAGTCGCAGTACAAGTACATCGAGGACATCGGTGACGGCCGCGGCTACACCGCCGGCATCATCGGCTTCTGCTCGGGCACCGGCGACATGCTCGACCTGGTCGAGCACTACACCGACCTCAAGCCGGGCAACGTCCTCGCCAAGTACCTGCCGGCGCTGCGCAAGGTGAACGGCACCGAGTCGCACGCGGGCCTGGGCAGCGCCTTCGAGAAGGACTGGGCCACCGCGGCCAAGGACGGCGTCTTCCAGCAGGCGCAGAACGACGAGCGCGACCGCGTCTACTTCAACCCCGCCGTCAGCCAGGCCAAGTCCGACGGCCTGCGCGCGCTCGGCCAGTTCGCCTACTACGACGCCATCGTCATGCACGGCCCGGGCACCAGCTCGACCAGCTTCGGCGGGATCCGCAAGACCGCCATGAAGAAGGCCAAGACCCCGGCCCAGGGCGGCGACGAGGCCACCTACCTCAAGGCCTTCCTGGACGCCCGCCGGGCCGCCATGAAGACCGAGGAGGCGCACTCCGACACCAGCCGCGTCGACACCGAGCAGCTGGTCTTCCTCAACGCCAAGAACTTCGACCTCAACCCCCCGCTCAAGTGGAAGGTCTACGGCGACAGCTACAGCATCAACAGCTGACCCGCGCCGACCGCGGAGGCCGTTCGCCCGGCCTCCGCGGTCGCCCCGTTTATCGGGTGACACCCCGCCACGATCGCTGATACGTTCGACGACGTGGCAAAGCTGAACCAGATCATCGCCGTCGAAAAGGGCGTCAAGTCCAAGTCCTTCCAGGAGCTGACGCAGTCCCACCAGGACTTGCAGAAGCCCGCGCTGCTGGCCGGCATCTCCCGGACGTACCAGCCCAAGGACGAGGAGGGCGAGCAGCTCCCCCCGGAGTCCACCCGCGTCCAGGTGAAGGCCGAGGACGTCCTGCGGACCATGTCCGCGACGCTGTCCCGGCTGTTCGACGTCACCGCGACGAAGGACTGGGCCAACACCGAGGCCCGCGCCGACGTCGTGGTCGACGGCCGGACGCTGGTGGCCCAGGTGCCGGTCACCTACCTGCTCTTCCTGGAGAAGCAGCTCACCGACCTGCGCACCTTCGTGCGGAAGCTGCCGGTGCTGGACGCCGCCGAGGCCTGGAACCACGACGCCTCGACGGACTCCTGGAAGACCGAGGCGGTGCGCACGATCCGCACCAAGAAGGTGCCGCGCAACCACGTGAAGGCGGAGGCCACGGAGAAGCACCCGGCGCAGGTCGAGGTGTACTACGAGGACATCGCGGTCGGCTACTGGACGACGGTCAAGTTCTCCGGGGCCCTTCCGGCCCGGCGGGTGAACGAGCTCCTGGAGCGGGTCGAGAAGCTCCAGCAGGCCGTCCAGTTCGCCCGCGAGGAGGCCAACGGCTCGGAGGTCACCGACCGCCGGGTCGGTGAGGCGGTGTTCGGCTACCTGTTCGGGTAGCCCCCAGATCGCCCCCGTATGAGAGCGGGGGTGGCGCGAAGAGCGCAAGCTGATACTGAGGTTGAAGCTGATATCAGGGGAGAATGTGGAGGTTCGAGTCCTCCCTCCGGCATTTCGCGCCGGAGTGGCCCAACATGGCAGAGGCGCCCCTGTAAGACTCAGACTCTCGCTCCAGGCTCAGCATTCGCCGCCGAGCGCCGGATCGACCGGGTGTGTGCTGTAAGCGTCGGATGCGGGTTCGACTCCCGTCTGCGCCTCTATCGTGGCGCGGTAGCTTCAATGGCAAAGCGCGATGCTGTGAGAATGACCCACACCCTTAAACGTGCCGGTGCAAGCAATTGGGTGGCACCTCAGGGGCCCGGGTAGCTGGATACCGCTCCCGGGCCCCGTCACCGTTCCCGGGTTCAGACGCTCGCGGTGTAGTCGTAGAAACCGCGGCCGGACTTGCGGCCCAGCAGGCCCGCGTCGACCATCCGGGAGAGCAGCGGGGGAGCGGCGAACAGCGGCTCCTTGTACTCGTCGTACATCGACTCGGCGATCGACACGATGGTGTCCAGACCGATCAGGTCGCACAGCCGCAGCGGGCCCATCGGGTGGGCGCAGCCGGCCTCCATGCCCTTGTCGATGTCGGAGGCGGTCGCCACGCCCGACTCGAACATCCGCACCGCCGACAGCAGGTACGGCACCAGGAGCGCGTTCACCACGAAGCCGGCCCGGTCGCGGGCGCGGATCGGCTCCTTGCCCAGCACCTCGGAGGCGAAGGTCTCGACCCGCTCGGTGGTGGTCGCCGAGGTGGTCAGCGTCGGGATCACCTCGACCAGCTTCTGCACCGGCGCCGGGTTGAAGAAGTGCAGGCCGATCACCTGCTCCGGGCGCGAGGTGGCGGCGGCCAGCTTCACGATCGGGATCGACGAGGTGTTGGAGGCCAGGATGGCGTCCCGGCGCTCGACCACCTGGTCCAGCGTCTGGAAGATCTGGACCTTGATGTCCTCGCGCTCGGCGACCGCCTCGACCACCAGGTCGCGGTCGGCGAAGTCGGCCAGGTCGGTGGTGAAGGACAGCCGGGCCATCGCCCCGTCGCGGTCCTCGGGGCTCAGCTTGCCCCGCTTGACCGCCGTCTCCAGGGAGTTGGTCAGCCGGGTGCGACCGAACTCCAGGGCCTCCCCGCTCGCCTCCGACACCAGGACGTCCAGCCCCGCCCGGGCGAACACCTCCGCGATGCCCGACCCCATCAGACCGCAGCCGATCACTCCGACGCGCGCGATGTCACTCACTCAGTTGCCCTTCGGTGGTGCCGGGGGTCTCCCAGCGACAGGTGTCCCAGCAAGCTGCTGTTCAGCGGGCGGGCGCACCGATAGGTGTGCACCGGTGCACCGCCCCGACGACGTTACTACTCCGTACCCGTCGGTAGGTCATCCCCTCCCAGGCTGAACCGGGTCCGCGGGCGCCGCTCCGAAGGGGTGCGCCCGGGTCGCGGGACCCGTGCGCCCGGGTTGCCGGCGCACCCGCCGCCCGGAGGGCTCAGGCGCAGAGCCGGCTGGCGGTGACCGGCGCGAGCCCCGCCCTGGTGAGTCCGTCCAGGATGCCCGGCAGCGCGTCCACCGTGCACTGGTGGCCCATGTGCAGGGCGACCACCGAGCCGCCCTTCACCGAGGCGAGCACCCGGCGCTGGAGTTCCGCGGCGCTCGGATCGCTGTAGTCGCGCGGGTCGACGTCGAAGGAGAGCACGTGCTCGTACCCGACCGCCCGGGCCTGCTCGCGCACCATCGGCGTGGCGTACTGGGCGGCGGAGGGCCGGAACCAGCGGCCGATCGAGCCGGTGAGCCGTTGCAGCCGCTCCGCGCACTGGGCGATCTCGGCGCGCGCCTGGCCGGGGCCCATCGCGGAGATGTTCTGGTGGTTCTGGGTGTGGTTGCCCAGCTCGTGCCCGCCGTCCAGGATCCGGCGGGCCATCTGCGGCTGCTGGTCCAGCCAGCTGCCGACGGCCATCACGGTGAGCGCGGCGCCGCGCTGTTCGGCGATCTCCAGCAGGGCGGTGGCGATCCTCGGGTCGCCGCTGCCGTGGAAGGTCAGGGCGACGTTGCGGCCGGTCCGCGGTCCGTACGCGACCTCGACGGGGGTGCCCGGGGCGAGCGGCGTGAGGGTGGGCGGGACCGGCGGCGCCACGGTGGTGGCGGCCGCGGTGGGGGAGGCCGCCCCCTGCGGTCCGGCCGGGGCGGCGGGGTCCGGGGCGGGGGAGGCGGCGCCCTCGCCGGCCGCCCAGGCCGGGTCGACCGCCGCCGGGTCGCCGCCGGCCGGGTCCACGGTGCCGGGGTGGACGGCGAGCGCCCCCGGGTCGGCCCGGCGCGGGGAGGTCCCGGCGCAGGCCGCGAGCGGGCCGCCGAGGGCGGTCAGGGCGGCGTACCTGGCGGTGGCGCGCAGGACGGTGCGGCGGTCGGCGGTCATCCGGTCGGCAGTCATCGGCAGCCAGCATAGAGACGGTGAAACCCCGGGGCGATTCGAGCGCGCCGACCCGACCCGCCGGGAGGACGTGCCCGCACCACGGCCGGGGAGCTGCGGAATCCTGAACTCCCGCTGTCTCCACGGCGTGTCGTCGGATACGATCACCGCGCGCCGCGTGGTGGGCCCGGCGGGCCGGGCCGCCCGCGCAGCGCGGCGCTCCGGCGCCGTGACGGGCAGGCATTCCGGCAGTGGGCTTGAGGGGGCGGAAAGCAGGATGCACGAGGACACCGCGACGACCGACGTCGGTACGGACTGGGACTGGGTGAAGGCCGAGGACTGGCAGCCGCCGACCGAGCTGGACACCGGCGTTCCGCACACCGCCCGGATGTACGACTACTACCTCGGCGGCAAGGACAACTTCGAGGCGGACCGCAAGGCCGCCGAGGCCGCGATAGCGGCCTACCCCGCGCTGCCGCTGCTGGCCCGCACCAACCGCGAATTCCTCGGCCGCGCCGTCGAGTTCGTGGCCGGCCAGGGCATCCGCCAGTTCGTCGACATCGGTACCGGCATCCCCGCCGTCGGCTCCACCAGCGAGGTGGCCCGCCGGGCGGCCCCGGACGCCCGCGTGGTGTACGTCGACAACGACCCGATCGTGGCCACCCACGCCCGCGCCCTGCTGGCGAGCCACAAGGCCGGCCACACCTCCGTCATCGAGGCCGACCTCCGCGAGCCGGCGACCATCCTCGACCACCCCGGCCTGCGCGCCGCCGTCCACCTGGACCGGCCGGTGGCCCTGATGCTGGTCGCGGTGCTGCACTTCATCCGCGACGAGGACGGCGCCCAGGAGATCGTCCGCACCCTGCGCGACGCGCTCGCGCCCGGCAGCGCGCTGATCCTCTCGCACGGCAGCCCCGACTTCGCCTCCCGGGAGAGCGCGGCCGAGGGCACCCGCATCTACCGGAGCGCCAGCGCGCCGCTGGTGCTGCGTCCGCGCGCCGCCGTCGAGCCCTTCTTCGGCGACTTCGGGTTCGCCGGGCCCGGTCTGGTCCAGCTCCCGCTCTGGCGCGCCGGGGCCGGCCACGTCCCGACCGACGAGCTGCCCGCCGGCTGGCAGGACGTCTCCGCCTACGCGGGTGTCGCCTTCAAGGCCTGAACCCCACCCGTCGGGGCCCGCGCCGTGCGGCCCCGACCACCGTGCGGGCGGCCGGCCCCGGTGCCCGTGCCGGGCGCCGGCCCCGACCCGTTCCGGGCCGCGGGCGGGCGCATCGGGTGGCGCACAGCGGGACGCTTCGGTGGAAAATGCCGCGACCGCCCGGCGCGCTCGGTGTTACGTTGCGAATCATGAATCCCCTGAGCGAGAACGAGATCCGCGGCTCCTTCGTCAACTGTTCCAAGGGCGAGGCCCGTCGGCTCAACCTGCCCCGGGGTCTGGCCGAACTCCCGTGGGAGCACCTGGACTTCCTCGGCTGGCGGGACCAGGGCGCACCCGACCGCGGCTACCTGGTCGCCGAGCACGGCGGCGAGCTGGTCGGCGTCGCACTGCGGGTGCCGTCCGTGCGCCGCAGCTTGACCAAGACGAACGTCTGCTCGCTCTGCCTCTCCGCCCACGCGGGCTCGGGCGTGGCGCTGCTGGCCGCCCGCCGGGCCGGCGTCTCCGGCCGCGAGGGCAACACCGTCGGCACCTACATCTGCGCCGACCTGGCCTGTTCGCTCTACCTGCGCGGGCTGAAGAAGTCCGCCCTGGTCAGCCGACCCGAGGAGTCGCTGTCGCAGGAGGAGCTGGTGGCCCGCACGGTGGCGAACCTGGACGCCTTCCTGGCGAAGGTCCTCACCGACACCCCGGCCTGAGACCGCCGGGCCAGGGGCGGTCCGCCGGCCGTGCCGTCCGCTAGCCGTGCCGCAGCTGGTCGAGCTCGCGGCGGTCCCGCTTGGTGGGCCGGCCGGCGCCCCGGTCGCGCTCGCCGGCCGCCGCCAGCAGTTCGCGCGGCGGCCTCGGCGGGCTGTTGTCCACCAGGCACTCGGCCGCGACGACCGCCCCGACCCGCTTGCGGACCAGCCGCTTCACCACGACGATCCGCTCGAAGCCCTCCTGGCGCACCCGCACCTCGTCGCCGGCGTTCAGTGCCTGCGCGGGCTTGACCCGCTCGCCGTTCACCCGGACGTGTCCGGCCCGGCAGGCGGCCGCCGCCAGCGCGCGCGTCTTGGTGAGCCGCACCGACCAGATCCAGCTGTCCACCCGGACGCTTCCCTCGTCTTCGACCATCCTCCGAGCCTACCCACGGCCGGCCCGGCGCCGCGCCGGGGTCCGCGCGGGCTCCGGGCCGGCGAGGGCGCCGGGGTCAGCCGGGCGGCGACTCCTGGACCGCCCAGCCGTTGCCGTCCGGGTCGTTGAAGAAGACGAACGAGTTCCACGCCCCGCCGCGGCCGTCCACCCGGGCGCCGTCCTCGAAGTGCTGGACCGGGCTCACCTCCACGCCCCGCGCCACCAGCTCGCCGTGCGCCTTGACGATGTCCGGCACCACCAGCTGCAGGCCCTTCACCGAGCCGGGCGGCGCGTCCGTGACCCCGGTGCCCACCACGATCGAACAGCCGGAGCCCGGCGGCGTCAGCTGCACCACCCGGACCCCGTCCCGGATCCGGGTGTCGTGGTCGACGGTGAAACCGGCCTGTTCCTCGTAGAAGATCTTGGCCCGGGCCACGTCCGACACCGGGACCACCACCACTTCGAGCTTCCAGTCCATGGCCCAATCCCCTTCCGGTCAGGACCTTCCGGTCGGGCCCCTCCAGTATCGGCCGACCGGACGGTCGGCGCCCGGTGGTCGGCTAGCCTGAGATCACGATGAACCGCCTCAGCACGCCCACCGCCGCGACCCCCTTCACCACCCCGTGGGGCACCTTCGACCTCATCCGCTTCCCGGAGGACCCGCGCGAGCGGCTGCGCGCCTGGGACGCCGCCGACGAGTACCTGCTGCGCCATCTCGCCGGGGAGGCGGACAGCGCCCAGGGGGCGGTCACCGAGCTCACCGGCCGCACCGTCGTCGTCCTCGGCGACCGCTGGGGCGCGCTGACCACGGCCCTGACCACCGCGCTGTCCTCGGCGCCGACCGCCGGGACGGCCTCGGCGCCGGCCCCCGTGCCGGCCCCCGCCCCGAGTACCGCCCCGGTCCAGATCAGCGACTCCCACCTCGGCCGGCAGGCCACCCTGACCAACCTCGCCCGGGCCGGCGCCGCCCCCGACGCGGCGCGGCTGCTCACCACCCGCGACACCCCGCCCGGGCGGGTCGACGTCCTGCTGGTCCGCGTCCCCAAGAGCCTCGCGCTGCTGGAGGACCAGCTGCACCGCCTCGCGCCCGCCGTGCACCCCGGCACGGTGGTGATCGGCACCGGCATGGTCACCGAGATCCACACCTCCACCCTCCAGCTCTTCGAGCGGATCCTCGGCCCGACCCGCACCTCGCTCGCGGCCCGCAAGGCCCGGCTGATCTTCTGCACCCCCGACCCGGCGCTCGACCCCGGCCCCAACCCCTGGCCGCACCGCTACGCGCTGCCCGGCGACATCGGCCCGGCCTCCGGGCGCACGGTGGTCAACCACGCCGGTACCTTCTGCGCCGAGCGGCTCGACATCGGCACCCGCTTCCTGCTCGGTCACCTGCCGGTGGCCGCCCCCGGGGCCCGGGTCGTCGACCTCGGCTGCGGCAACGGCGTGGTCGGCACCGCGGCGGCGCTCGCCAGTCCCGGCGCCGAGCTGGTCTTCGTCGACGAGTCCCACCAGGCCGTCGCCTCGGCCGAGGCGACCTTCCGGGAGAACCTCGGCCCGCGGGCGCCCGCCGAGTTCCTCACCGCCGACGCCCTCGGCACGGACGCCGTCCCGGCCGGCTCGGTCGACCTGGTGCTGAACAACCCGCCGTTCCACTCCCACCAGGCCACCACCGACGCCACCGCCTGGCGGATGTTCACCGGTGCCCGCCGGGCGCTGCGCCCGGGTGGCGAACTCTGGGTGGTCGGCAACCGTCATCTCGGCTACCACGTCAAGCTGCGCCGCCTCTTCGGGAACTGCGAAGTCGTCGCGGGCAACCCGAAGTTCGTGGTGCTGCGGGCCGTCCGCCGGTGACCCGGGCGTCCGCCGGTGACCCGGGCGGGGGCCGGGTCGACGGCGGCGGGAGCGCGCCGCCCGACGATCAACTAAGGGTAACCTAAGCTCATGGCGCCGACGGGTGGCGAGCCGTCCGCGATGGACGGCGCACCCCGCCGCCCGGGTGTGGAGCGGGCCGCCTGCCGGTCCGCCGCGCACTCCCTTGCATGAATGTTCCGTGATGCGTATATTCATGCTCCGACCAAGGAGGGAACTGCCATGGCATTGCGAGTTGCCGTCGCCGGTGCGAGCGGATACGCGGGCGGTGAGGTGCTGCGCCTGCTGCTCGGCCACCCCGAGGTGGAGATCGGGGCGCTGACCGGCGGCTCGAACGCGGGTACCAGGCTCGGCACCCTGCAGCCGCACCTGATCCCGCTCGCCGACCGGATCCTGGAGCCCACCACCCCCGAGGTGCTGGCCGACCACGACGTGGTGTTCCTGGCACTGCCGCACGGCCAGTCCGCCGCCGTCGCCGAGGCCCTCGGCCAGAACGTCCTGGTCGTCGACTGCGGCGCCGACTTCCGGCTGAAGGCCGCCGCCGACTGGGAGCAGTTCTACGGATCCGCGCACGCCGGCACCTGGCCCTACGGCCTCCCCGAGCTGCCCGGCCACCGCGCCGCGCTCAAGGGCGGCAACCGCATCGCCGTCCCCGGCTGCTACCCGACCGCCGTCTCGCTGGCGCTCTTCCCGGCGTACGCGGCCGGGCTCGCCGAGCCCGAGGCCGTGATCGTCGCCGCCTCCGGCACCTCGGGCGCCGGCAAGGCCGCCAAGACCCACCTGCTCGGCAGCGAGGTGATGGGCAACGTCAGCGCCTACGGCGTCGGCGGGCAGCACCGGCACACCCCGGAGATGTCGCAGAACCTCACCCCGGTCGCGGGCGAGCCGGTCACCGTCTCCTTCACGCCCACCCTGGTGCCGATGCCGCGCGGCATCCTCGCCACCTGCTCCGCCAAGGCGAAGCCCGGGGTGACCGGCGAGGCCCTGCGCGCCGCCTACACCGAGGCGTTCGCCGACGAGCCCTTCGTCCACCTGCTGGCCGAGGGCCAGTGGCCGCAGACCAGCAGCGTCTACGGCTCCAACGCCGCCCTGGTCCAGGTCGCCCTGGACGAGAGCGCCGGGCGGATCATCGCGATCAGCGCGATCGACAACCTGGTCAAGGGCACCGCCGGCGGCGCGGTGCAGAGCATGAACATCGCCCTCGGCCTGCCCGAGGAGCTCGGCCTTCCCCTGATCGGAGTCGCACCGTGACCAAGAACGTCAACGTCGGCGTGACCGCCGCCAAGGGCTTCCGGGCCGCCGGCGTCACCGCCGGGATCAAGGACTCCGGCACCCCCGACCTCGCCCTCGTCGTCAACGACGGCCCGTCGCTGGCCGCCGCCGGAGTCTTCACCAGCAACCGGGTCAAGGCCGCGCCCGTGCTCTGGTCGGAGCAGGTCCTCAAGGGCGGTCAGGTCTCCGCCGTCGTCCTCAACTCCGGTGGCGCCAACGCCTGCACCGGCCCGCTCGGCTTCCAGGACACCCACGCCACCGCCGAGAGGGCCGCCGAGGAGCTGGGGCTCAACGCCGGCGAGATCGCCGTCGCCTCCACCGGCCTGATCGGCCTGCGCCTGCCGATGGACCTCCTGCTGCCCGGTGTCGCCCTCGCCGCCGGGCAGCTCGACGCCGCCGGTGGCGAGGCCGCCGCGATCGCCATCAAGACGACCGACACCGTCCACAAGACCGCCCAGGTGACGAAGGACGGCTGGACGGTCGGCGGCATGGCCAAGGGCGCCGGCATGCTCGCCCCCGGCCTCGCCACCATGCTGGTCGTCCTGACCACCGACGCCGCGCTCGACGCCGCCGCCCTGGACGTCTCGCTGCGCGCCGCCACCCGCACCACCTTCGACCGGATCGACTCCGACGGCTGCATGTCGACCAACGACACGGTGCTGCTGCTCGCCTCCGGCGCCTCCGGCATCACCCCGGAGCAGGCCGGGTTCGACGAGGCCGTCCGCACCGTCTGCGCCGACCTCGCGCGGCAGCTGATCGGTGACGCCGAGGGCGCGAGCAAGGACATCCGGATCGACGTCACCGACGCCGCCACCGAGGCGGAGGCCGTCGGCGTCGCCCGGGTCATCAGCCGCAACAACCTGCTCAAGTGCGCCCTCCACGGCGAGGACCCGAACTGGGGCCGGGTGCTGGCCGCGATCGGCACCACCGACGCCGCCTTCGACCCGGACCGCCTCGACGTCGCCATCAACGGCGTCTGGGTCTGCCGGGACGGCAGCGTCGGGGAGGACCGCGACCTCGTCGACATGACCGGCCGGGAGATCGTCATCACCGCCCGCCTGAACGCCGGCGAGGCCGCCGCGACGGTGTGGACCAACGACCTCACCGCCGACTACGTGCACGAGAACAGCGCCTACTCCACCTGACAGCCGCTGACAGCCGCCACAGCCGCACCTGCCGACCGAGCCGGGGACCACACACGTGCAGATCGCACCCAAGGGCGAACAGGCCCGCAACAACACCGCGTTGCCCAAGGCCATGACGCTGATCGAGGCGCTGCCCTGGCTGGAGCGCTTCCACGGCAAGACCGTCGTCGTGAAGTTCGGCGGCAACGCCATGGTGGACGAGAGCCTCAAGGCGGCGTTCGCCCAGGACGTCGTCTTCCTGCGCTACGCCGGTCTGCACCCCGTCGTGGTCCACGGCGGCGGCCCGCAGATCAGCGCCCAGCTCGACAAGCTCGGCCTGGAGTCCTCGTTCACCAACGGCCTGCGGGTCACCACTCCCGAGACCATGGACGTGGTCCGGATGGTGCTGGCCGGCCAGGTCCAGCGCGAACTGGTCGGGCTGCTCAACGGCCACGGCCCGTTCGCGGTCGGCATGACCGGCGAGGACGCCCACACCATGACCGCCGTCAAGCGGTACGCGGTGGTCGACGGCGAGCAGGTCGACATCGGCCTGGTCGGCGACATCGTCAACATCGAGGCCGGCGCGGTGAAGGCGCTGATCGCCGACGGCCGGATCCCGGTGATCTCCTCGATCGCCCGGGGCACCGACGGGCACGTCTACAACATCAACGCCGACACCGCCGCCTCCGCCCTCGCGGTGGCGCTCGGCGCCGAGATGCTCGTCGTCCTCACCGACGTCGAGGGCCTGTACGCCGACTGGCCGCACTCCGACGACGTGATCAGCCAGCTCAGCGCGACCGAGCTGGAGGAGCTGCTGCCCGAGCTGGCCAGCGGCATGCTCCCCAAGATGGAGGGCTGCCTGCGGGCCGTCCGCTCCGGGGTGGGCACCGCCCGCGTCCTGGACGGCCGGGTGCAGCACAGCCTGTTGCTGGAGATCTTCACCGACGAGGGCATCGGCACGATGGTCGTGCCGGACGACGAAGCGACCGTGACCGGGGGACTGGCATGACGACCGACGCACAGCACAGCGGCAGCGCGCAGCCGACCGGCAACGAGCGGCTCACCGACCGCTGGCAGCACGCCTTCACCGACAACTACGGCACCCCGCGGATCCCGCTGGTCCGCGGCGAGGGCGCCAAGCTGTGGGACGCCGACGGCAAGGAGTACACCGACCTGCTCGGCGGCATCGCCGTCAACGCCCTCGGCACCGGCCACCCGGCGGTCGTCGAGGCCGTCACCCGGCAGATCTCGACCCTCGGCCACGTCTCCAACCTCTTCATGGCCGAGCCGACCATCGCGCTGGCCGAGCGGCTGCTGACGCTCTCGGGCCGGGGCGGCCGGGTGTTCTTCTGCAACTCCGGCGCCGAGGCCAACGAGGCCGCGTTCAAGATCAGCCGACGGACCGGCCGCACCCATGTGGTCGCCCTCCAGGGCGGCTTCCACGGCCGGACGATGGGCGCCCTCGCGCTCACCGGCCAGCCCGCCAAGCAGGAGCCGTTCCTGCCGCTGCCCGGCGAGGTCACCCACGTCCCCTTCGGTGACGTCGAGGCGCTGCGCGCGGCCGTGACCGCGGAGACCGCGGCCGTCTTCCTGGAGCCGATCCAGGGCGAGAACGGCGCGATCCCGCTGCCCGACGGCTACCTGCGGGCCGCCCGCGAGATCACCCGGGCCACCGGCACCCTGCTCGTCCTGGACGAGATCCAGACCGGCATCGGCCGCACCGGGTACTGGTTCGCCCACCAGGCCGTCGAGGGCGTCGAGCCGGACGTGGTCACCCTCGCCAAGGCACTCGGCGGCGGGCTGCCGATCGGCGCCGTGCTCGCGTTCGGCGAGGCCGCCGAGCTGCTCACCCCGGGCCAGCACGGCACCACCTTCGGCGGCAATCCGGTGGTCGCGGCGGCGGCTCTCGCGGTGCTCGACACCATCGAGTCCGAGGGCCTGCTGGAGCACGTCCGCAAGATCGGCGAGCGGCTGCGGCACGGGGTCGAGGCGATCGGCGACCCGCTGGTCTCGCACGTGCGCGGGGCCGGCCTGCTGCTCGGCATCGTGCTGACCGCGCCGGTGGCCGCGAAGGTCCAGGCCGCCGCCCAGGAGGCCGGCTTCCTGGTCAACGCCGCCGTCCCGGACGCCGTCCGGCTCGCGCCGCCGCTGGTGCTCACCGAGCAGGACGCGGACGCCTTCCTGGCCGCGCTGCCGGAGATCCTCCGGACGGTGCGGGAGAACGCCCCGGCCGATGCGAGCCGAGCGTAGTCCGGGAGAATAATCACATGACCGTTCCCCACGCCGACCAGCCCGCCGCCGGTCCGACGCCGCAGGTCCCGCAGACCCGCACCGCGCGCCACCGGCGAATCGTGGACCTGCTCACCCGCCAGCCCGTGCGCTCGCAGAGCCAGCTCGCCAAGCTGCTCGCCGACGACGGACTGGTGGTCACCCAGGCCACCCTCTCCCGGGACCTGGACGAGCTGGGAGCGGTGAAGATCCGCAACCGGGACGGCGCGCTCATCTACGCCGTCCCGGCCGAGGGCGGCGACCGCACGCCGCGCGCACCGATGGGGGAGTCGGCCAGCGAGGGCCGGATGGCCCGGCTGGCCGGCGAGCTCATGGTCTCCGCCACTGCCTCCGGCAACCTCGTCGTCCTGCGGACCCCGCCGGGCGCGGCCCAGTTCCTGGCCTCCTCGATCGACCAGGCTGAGGTCTTCGAGATCATCGGCACCATCGCCGGGGACGACACCGTCCTGCTGATCAGCCGCGATCCCTCCGGCGGCCAGGCCCTCGCCGACCACCTGATGCAGCTCGCCCAGGCCAAGGCCCAGTAGCCCCCGGCCGGGCCCGGCCGACCCGGGCCCGCCCCGTTCCGCCCGCCCGACGCACCGCCCCGTGACCCCGGTTCGCCCGTTCCTCGGCAGGGGTTTTGAAATCCATACGGTGTAGTGCATACTTATGCCTATCGCCGTAAGCCTGTTCGCACTGTTGTGAAGGAGAAAGCCGTGACCGAGCGCGTCGTACTCGCCTACTCGGGCGGTCTGGACACGTCCGTCTGCATCGGCTGGATCGCCGAGGAGACGGGCGCCGAGGTCATCGCCGTCGCCGTCGACGTCGGCCAGGGCGGCGAGGACCTGGAGGTCATCCGCCAGCGGGCGCTGGACTGCGGCGCCGTCGAGGCCGAGGTCGCGGACGCCCGCGACGAGTTCGCCGACGAGTACTGCCTCCCGGCCATCAAGGCCAACGCCCTGTACCAGGGCCAGTACCCGCTGGTGTCGGCCCTCTCCCGGCCGGCCATCGTCAAGCACCTGGTCGCCGCCGCGCAGAAGCACGGCGCCACCACCGTCGCCCACGGCTGCACCGGCAAGGGCAACGACCAGGTCCGCTTCGAGGTCGGCATCCAGTCGCTGGCCCCCCAGCTGAAGTGCATCGCCCCGGTCCGCGACTACGCGATGACCCGGGACAAGGCGATCGCCTTCGCCGAGGCCAAGGGCCTGCCGATCGCCACCACCAAGAAGTCCCCGTACTCGATCGACCAGAACGTCTTCGGTCGCGCCGTCGAGACCGGCTTCCTGGAGGACATCTGGAACGCCCCGATCGAGGACGTCTACGAGTACACCCAGAACCCGGCCACCCCGCGCGAGGCCGACCAGGTGGTCATCACCTTCGACGCCGGCGTCCCGGTCGCCATCGACGGCCGCAAGGTGACCGTCCTGCAGGCCATCGAGGAGCTCAACAAGCGGGCCGGGGCCCAGGGCATCGGCCGGCTCGACATGGTCGAGGACCGACTGGTCGGCATCAAGTCCCGGGAGATCTACGAGGCCCCCGGCGCGATCGCCCTGATCACCGCCCACCAGGCCCTGGAGAACGTCACCGTCGAGCGCGAACTCGCCCGCTACAAGCGGCAGGTGGAGCAGCGCTGGGCCGAGCTGGTCTACGACGGCCTCTGGTTCTCCCCGCTGAAGCGGGCGCTGGACGGCTTCGTCAACGAGGCCAACCAGCACGTCACCGGCGAGATCCGGATGGTGCTGCACGCCGGCCGGGCCGTCGTCGACGGCCGCAAGTCCGACCAGTCCCTCTACGACTTCAACCTCGCCACCTACGACACCGGCGACACCTTCGACCAGTCGATGTCCAAGGGCTTCATCGAGATCTTCGGGATGTCCTCGAAGATCGCCGCCCGCCGCGACCTCGGCTGAGCCGACCGCCCGGTCGTCCGACCACCTGCCGGGCCCCGGCCGCGCCCCCTCGCGGCCGGGGCCGCCCCCGACCCGCCACCTTGTAAGGAGCCCAGCGATGCCTGCCGACCAGACCGCCGCCAGTAACTCTCCTGAGCTGCGCCTCTGGGGCGCGCGCTTCGCCGACGGCCCGTCCGAGGCGCTCGCCAGGCTCTCCGCCTCGGTGCACTTCGACTGGCGCCTCGCGCCGTACGACATCGCCGGCTCGAAGGCCCACGCCCGCGTCCTGCACAAGGCCGGGCTGCTCAGTGCCGAGGAACTCGACGGCATGCTCGCCGGGCTGGACCAGCTGCTCGCCGACGTCGAGGCCGGCACCTTCACCGGCACCGTCGCCGACGAGGACGTCCACACCGCGCTGGAGCGCGGCCTGCTGGAGCGGCTCGGCGCCGACCTGGGCGGCAAGCTGCGGGCCGGCCGCTCGCGCAACGACCAGATCGCCACGCTGTTCCGGATGTACCTGCGCGACCACGCCCGGATCATCGGCGGGCTGATCCTGGACCTCCAGCACGCCCTGGTCGGCCTGGCCGAGGAGCACCCGCACACCGCCATGCCGGGGCGCACCCACCTCCAGCACGCGCAGCCGGTGCTCTTCGCCCACCACGTCCTCGCGCACGTGCACGCCCTCGGCCGGGACGCCGAGCGGCTGCGCCAGTGGGACGTGCGCACCGCCGTCTCCCCGTACGGCTCCGGTGCGCTGGCCGGTTCCTCGCTCGGCCTCGACCCGCAGGCGGTCGCCGCCGACCTCGGCTTCGAGCGGGGCTCGGTCGGCAACTCCATCGACGGGACGGCCTCGCGCGACTTCGTCGCCGAGTTCGCCTTCGTCACCGCGATGATCGGGATCAACCTCTCCCGGATCGCGGAGGAGGTGATCATCTGGAACACCAAGGAGTTCGGCTTCATCACCCTGCACGACGCCTTCTCCACCGGCTCCTCGATCATGCCGCAGAAGAAGAACCCGGACATCGCCGAGCTGGCCCGCGGCAAGTCCGGCCGGCTGATCGGCAACCTGACCGGCCTGCTGGCGACGCTGAAGGCGCTGCCGCTCGCCTACAACCGGGACCTCCAGGAGGACAAGGAGCCGGTCTTCGACTCCTGCGACACGCTGGAGGTGCTGCTGCCGGCCTTCACCGGCATGATGGCCACCCTCACCGTGCACCGGGACCGGCTGGAGGAGCTCGCCCCGGCGGGCTTCTCGCTCGCCACCGACATCGCCGAGTGGCTGGTCAAGCAGGGCGTGCCGTTCCGGGTCGCGCACGAGGTCGCCGGTGCCTGCGTCAAGGTCTGCGAGCAGCAGGGCATCGAGCTCTCCGATCTGACGGACGAGCAGTTCGCGCGGATCTCCGAGCACCTGACGCCCGACGTCCGCTCGGTGCTCAGCGTCCACGGCGCGATCGCCTCGCGCAACGGCCGCGGCGGCACGGCCCCCTCGGCGGTGGCCGTCCAGCTCGCCGAGGTGAAGGACGACCTGGCGCTCCAGGAGGAGTGGGTCCAGGGCTGACACCCCCGAAGCGGTACCCCTCGAAGGGGCGTGGCGGATCGAGCGCCGCGCCCCCTTCGGGTGCTCACGCCCGGTCGGCCGTAACCGGCCCGGCCCGGAGCAGGTCATGCACGGTATGTGCACCATCCTTCCCGTCGTCCCGTCCGCCGAGGACGAGGTCCTCGCCGCGCTGCGGCGCCGCGCCGTCCGGGCGGCGGTGGCCGCCCTGCCGGGCCGCTGCCCGCAGCTCGTCGCCGCCCTCGCCGAGGACCCGCCGCCGACCTACCGCGAGCTCTCCGCGCGGCTCGGCATGCCGCGCGGCTCGATCGGCCCCACCCGGTCCCGCTGCCTCGCCTGCCTGCGGGCCGTTCTGCACGCCGAGCGCTATCCGTAGCCGGCCCGGGCCCGCGGCCGTCGGCCCGGGCGGTGCGACGTGACCCTCGCCACGTCGTACGGCCGGAAGGTTGAGAGCAGCTGACGCGCGGGTAGAGCGCTGGCGAACGCGGCTCTTGACGGCGGCGCGATCACTCGGATACTGAGCGTGAGCGCGCCGCCGTCGCCGTGGCCCCACCGGGCCGCCCGACGGGCGCGTTCGTGCGCCACCCCCGGCCAGGACCGATCCCCGGCCGGGACATCTCCGGCAGGGCATCCGGTGCGACACCCTCACTCTGCGCGCCGGGCACGACGATGGGGAGGCCCCAGCACATGGGCATGAGCGTGATCATCTCGGTGGCGGACACCGAGGACGCGGAGCAGATCCTCAAGCTGCAGTACCTCGGCTACCAGAGCGAGGCCGAGCTGTACGGCGACTGGAGCCTGGAGCCGCTGACGCAGACCCTGGAGAGCCTGCGCGAGGAGCTCACCGAGCAGTACGTCCTGGTCGCCCGGCTCGGTGACGAGGTGGTCGGCACCGTCCGCGGCCGGATCGGCCCCGACGGCATCGGCCGGATAGGGCGCCTGGTCGTCCACCCCCGGATGCAGCGCCACGGCCTCGGCGGCCGCCTGCTGGAGGCCCTGGAGCGCCGCCTCGCCGCCGACGGCCGCCCGGTGACGGCGTACCGCCTGTTCACCGGCCACCGCAGCTTGGGCAACCTGCGCCTCTACACCCGTCAGGGCTACCGCCAGACCGCCGTCGAGCAGGTCGACGGCGGGCCGGGCCTGGTCCACCTGGAGAAGCCCGCGGTGGCGCCGCTCGCCGCGACCGCCTGAGCCCCGCGCCGTCGCCGTTGCCCGGCGCCGCCATCATCCGGACGATCCGGGGGCGGCGCCGAGGTGCATCGAAGCAGCTCACAGGGGTTGCTGTCCGTATTGCGGACAGCGAATCCGAATAGTTGGGACGAAGTCGAACCTTCTGATTTACTGGCTCACATGACTGCGACGACGAAATGGACCCCCACCGGCACCCTGCCGGCAGGTGAGCGCGCCATGTGTCGTCGAATGTGTCACCGCTGAGGGCCACCGTCCCCTCCCCGGCCGTCGGCCGGGGCCCTCCCCCTCGCGCCCCGAAGCGAGACCCGGCCTGCTCCCGTCAGTGCGAGCACGCCCCAGCCTGTGGAGCACCACCCGCTCCGTCCGCCTGCCCGGCCACGGGCCGGCGGTCGTCCCTGATGACTCGTTAGGGCCACGCCGTCGCGCGGCCCGGCCGCCCAGCGGCGACGATCAAGGGGTGGCAGGTCCGGATCCCCCCGGTGCGACGCCGTCCGTCCCGCCGACCGCAACCCGGTCCGGCGGCTCCACGCCGTCCGCCCCCGACCCACGGAAGCAGCTGTGATCACCACCACGGACCTCACCAAGGTCTACCGCTCCCGCGGCCGCGAGGTGACCGCCCTCGCCGGCGTCGACCTGCACGTGCGCCCCGGCGAGGTCTACGGAGTCGTCGGCACCAGCGGCGCCGGCAAGTCCACCCTCATCCGCTGCGTCAACATGCTGGAGCGCCCCAGCTCCGGCACCGTCACCGTGGACGGCGTCGAGCTCACCGCGCTCGCGGGCGGTGAGAACCGGGCCGGCAAGGAACTGCGCGAGGCACGCCGCCGGATCGGCATGGTCTTTCAGCACTTCAACCTGCTCGCCTCCCGCACCGTGCAGCAGAACGTCGAGCTCCCGCTGGAGATCGTCGGCCTGGACCGCACCGAGCGCCGCCGCAAGGCCGCCGAACTGCTCGACCTGGTCGGCCTCGGCGACAAGGCCCGCAGCTACCCCGGCCAGCTCTCCGGCGGCCAGAAGCAGCGCGTCGGCATCGCCCGCGCCCTCGCCGGCGACCCCAAGGTGCTGCTCTCCGACGAGGCCACCTCGGCCCTCGACCCGGAGACCACCCGCTCGATCCTCAAGCTGCTGCGCGACCTCAACCAGCAGCTCGGCCTGACCGTCCTGCTGATCACCCACGAGATGGACGTCATCAAGTCCGTCTGCGACTCCGCCGCCCTGATGCGCGGCGGCCGGGTGGTCGAGTCCGGCGAGCTCACCGACCTGCTGGCCAAGCCCGGCTCGGAACTCGCCCGCGAGCTCTTCCCGCTCAGCGAGTTCGGTACCGGCCACCCCGGCCGCACCGTGCTGGAGATCACCTTCCAGGGCGACAGCTCCGCCCAGCCCTTCGTCTCCCAGCTCGCCCGCACGTACCAGATCGACATCAACATCCTCGGCGCCGCCGTCGAGACCATCGCCGGCCGCATGGTCGGCCGGATGCGGGTCGAACTCCCCGGCGGCCACCAGGACAACGTGGTGCCGATCGGGTTCCTGCGCGAGCAGGGCCTGCAGGTGGACGTGCTCGACACGACCGGCATCGACAAGGCGAGCGGAGCGGTGGCATGACCTGGGACCAGATGCAGGAACTGATGTGGCCCGCCACCTGGGAGACCCTCCAGATGGTCGGCGTCGCCACCGCCGGCACCGTCCTGCTCGGCCTGCCGCTCGGCGTCCTGCTGGTGCTCACCGACAAGGGCGGGCTGCTGCAGAACCGGCCGGTCAACAAGGTGCTCGGCGCGATCGTGAACATCGTCCGCTCGGTGCCGTTCATCATCCTGATGATCGCCCTGATCTCCTTCACCCGCTGGCTGGTCGGCACCTCCATCGGCTGGGAGGCCGCGACCGTGCCGCTCACCATCGGCGCGATCCCCTTCTTCGCCCGGCTGGTCGAGACCTCCCTGCGCGAGGTCGACCGCGGCCTGGTCGAAGCGCTGCAGGCCATGGGCGCCTCCACCTGGACCATCGTCCGCAAGGCGCTGCTCCCGGAGTCGCTGCCCGGCCTGACCGCCTCCGTCACCACCACGGTCATCACGCTGATCAGCTACTCCGCGATGGCCGGCGTGGTCGGCGGCGGGGGCCTCGGCACCCTTGCCATCAACTACGGGTACTTCCGCTTCGAGACCGCCTTCATGTGGATCATCGTCGCGGAGCTGGTGATCATCGTGACCCTGGTGCAGCTGCTCGGCGACTGGGCCGTGGGCCGGCTCGCCAACCGCGGGCGCACCGGCGGCCGGACCCGCCTGCTCCGCCCGCGCGGCACGACCCCGGCCGCCCCCGACGAGGACCTCGTCGCCCTCTAGACCTCCCGGCGTCCGATTCCGGACCCGGCTCCCCGTATCACGCAGAAAGGCACTTTTCGTGCGCAACGCCCTGAAGTTCACCAGCGTCCTCGCCACGGCCGGCATCGCCCTCTCGCTGGCCGCCTGCGGAAGCTCCGGCTCGTCCGGCTCCTCCGACCCGAACGCCCCGCTCACCGTGGTCGCCAGCCCCACCCCGCACGGGCAGATCCTGAAGTTCGTCAAGGACAACCTCGCGGACAAGGCCGGCCTCAAGCTCACCATCAAGGAGGTCACCGACTACGTGACCCCCAACACCGCGGTGCAGGACGGCTCGGCCGACGCGAACTACTTCCAGCACGTGCCGTACCTGGAGGACTTCAACAAGAAGCACGGCACCCAGATCGTCTCCGTCGAGCCGGTCCACCTGGAGCCGCTGGGCGTGTACTCGAAGAAGGTCAAGGCCATCGGCGACCTCAAGGACGGCGCCACCGTCGGCCTGCCCAACGACGCCACCAACGAGGGCCGCGCGCTCAAGCTGCTCGCCGACAACAACGTGATCACCCTCAAGGCCGGCGTCGGCACCGCCGCGACCCCGCAGGACATCACCGGCAACCCGAAGAACCTCAAGTGGAAGGAGCTGGAGGCCGCCCAGCTGCCCCGCTCCATCGACGACCTCGACGCCGCCGTGATCAACGGCAACTACGCCCTCGACGCCGGCCTCAAGCCCGCCGGCGACTCGCTGCTGCTGGAGAAGGCCGAGGGCAACCCCTACGCCAACATCCTCGCGGTCAAGCAGGGCAAGGAGAACGACCCCCGGGTCAAGAAGCTCGCCGAGCTGCTCCACTCCGCCGAGGTCAAGAAGTACATCGACGACACCTTCAAGGGTTCCGTCATCCCGGCGTTCTGACCGGCGGAACCACCGGCACCGCCAACCGCACGTCCACGACCGGGCCCCCGCCGCACCTCGGCGGGGGCCCGGTCGGGCAGTATGCACCAGTGACGCCCTGACAGACCGCGTTCTGACGTACCGTCGTGCGGTCCGCGCACCGCGCGACATCCGGGGTACCGGTGAGGCGTACGGTGTGTCCACGACCGGCGAGGAGAGACGGCATGGCAGCGAGCTTCCCCGAGACCGCCATCAGCACCGAGCGGCTGCTGCTGCGCCCCCTTGCGGAGAACGACGCCCCCGGCCTCGCCGCGATGACGGCCGACGAACTCGTCCTCGCCTGGACCGACCTCCCGTACCCCTTCACCGAGGCCTACGCCGCCGAACTCGCCCGCACCCTCGCCCCCGCCCACCGGGCGGCCGGCCGCGGCATCGTCTTCGCCGTCACCGAACACCTCACCCAGCGCCTGGTCGGCCTGGTCGAGCTGCGCAACACCGACTGGCGGCTGCGCTCCACCGAGATCGCCTACGTCACCGCCCCCTGGGCGCGCGGCGAGGGCTACGCGCCCGAGGCCGTCCTGGGCACCGCCCAGTGGCTGTTCGAGGACCGCGGTTTCCTGCGCCTGGAGATGCGCACCGCCGCCGGCAACACCGCCGCCCAGCAGGTCGCCCAGAAGGTCGGCGCCATCAGCGAGGGCGTGCTGCGCAGCGCCTGGATAGTGCGCGGCGAACCGGCCGAGTCCGTCGGAGCCGGTACGCACACCGCGGCGGCGCCGTCCGGCCACCGGAGCGCGGCCGAGAGCCGCAGCGACCTCATCCTGTGGAGCCTGCTCCCCGAGGACATGGAGAACCCGGCGGAGCCGGAGAGCGCCTGGCACGACGACCACCGCTACGTCCTGCGCGACTGACCCGCCGCCGTCCGGGCCCGGGCGGGCCGCACGGTGACCAGCCGGCGCACGGTGACCGGTGGGCCGCGCGGTGACCGGCGGGGGAGCGGCGGCCGACGAACGGCGGACATGTGTGCGAGAAGTCGGCGCCGAGGGGAACGCACCCGGTAGCCTCTCCCTCGGCGCCGTAAGCGGGCGCGGCATGTCGGCGCACCGAGGCGAGGGAGAACGGCCGCAGATGGCTGACCGGATCACGGTCATCGGGTGGGACGGCACCCCGCTGACCGAGGCCGCCGGCGCGGCACTCGCCGCGGCCACCCTGGTGGCCGGCGCCCCCTACCAGCTCAACGCCCTCCCGGTGCCCCCGAGCGCGGAGCGGCTCGTGCTCGGCAACGTCGGGCTGGCGGCCCGCCGGATCGCCGAACACCGCGGCGCCGCCGTGGTGGTGGCCGAGGGCGACCCGGGCTTCTTCGGCGTCGTGCGCACCCTGCGCCGCCCCGAGTACGGCCTCGAACTCGAAGTCCTGCCCGCCGTCTCCTCGGTCGCCGTCGCCTTCGCCCGGGCCGGCATGCCCTGGGAGGACGCCCAGGTGGTCAGCGCCCACGGCGGACGGCTGCGCCGGGCCGCCAACATCTGCCGGGCCAACGCCAAGGTCGCCGTGCTCACCGCACCCGGCGCCGGACCGAGCGAACTCGCCCTGATGCTGCGCGGGGTGCACCGCACCTTCGTGGTCTGCGAGGCCCTCGGCACCCCCGAGGAGGACGTCACCGTCCTCACCTCCGACCGGGTCGCCGACCACATCTGGCGCGACCCCAACGTGGTGCTGGTCATCGGCGGCAACGGCGGCGGTCCGCAGGCGGGCGCGGTGGGCGAGGCGGCCGGCTGGCTGGCCGGCCGCCCGGTCGGCTACCCCGGCCCGGACCGCGGCTGGGCGCTCCCCGGCGACGCCTACACGGGCGCCGGGCGCGCGGACGACGCGCCCGGCGCGCCGGAGGCGCTGCCCGCGCACGCGCGCGCCCTCGTACTGGCCCGTCTGGGTGTCCGTCCGGGGGACTTGGTCTGGTCGGTCGGCGCGGGCAGCGGCGCCCTCGCCGTGGAGGCCGCCCGGTTCGGCGCGGCCGTCGTCGCGGTCGAGGCCTCCCGCTCCGCCTGCGCCCGGCTGACGGTCAACGCCCGCCGCTTCGGCGTCGAGGTGGAGACCGTCCACGGCTCCGGCCCCGAGGTGCTCGGCGGCCTGCCGGAGCCCGACGCGGCCGTCGTCGAGGCCGGCGGCATCGCCGTGGTGCGCGCCGTCCTGGCCCGCCGGCCCGAGCGCTTCGCGGCGGTGGCCCGCACCCTCGCCGAGGCCGAGGAGATCCGCCGCGCCGTCACCGGGGCCGGCTACCGCGCCGACGGCGCGTTGCTCCAGTCCGCGCCGCTGCGCCCGGTCGGGGCGGACGGCGGCCTGGGGCTCGCGGCGGGCGAGCCCGGCGTGCTCCTGCTCTGGGGTGAGCAGATCGTGTGAAGACCGAGTGCCGTCGCCCGGCCGCCCCGGTGGCGATTGCGGGGGCCGGCGGTGATCCAGGTCGCATCCGGACACCGATTCGAGAGGTGGCGGCGCCGGGCCGGTAGTGTGGCGTCCGGGACGGCTGCGGCGTCCGGGGGCCCGCCCGATCCGGTCGGTTTGTCGCCTTTTTGACGCGGTGCAACCCGGAACGGCTCGGAGTGTGGGCAATTCGACGGGCCGCGTGCCGGACCTGGAGAATGCCGTAGGGTCCGGTGCGGTCGTTGCCGGTTGCCCCGCCTTGTCGTTGTCTCAGATGGCGCGCCTCCCCACCCGGGTGGTGCGCGGGCCGGGGTGCCGCAGCGCGCCGGAAGGAATTCGGCCGCAGCGCCTCGGCGCGGCGGCCGCATGTGGTTGAGGGGCGGGTCCGGTTCCAGGGCCCGGCCCGTGCGGATGGGCGCTGCGGTCGGTGATCGCGTCGCCAAGGGCGCGGCAGCGGCCTGGAAGGAGCTTTGACATGACCGATGGCGGCCACGTTCCGAACGAGGGACTGCCGGAGCACCTGCTCGCCGGGCCCGATCCTCTCGGTGGCCCGGAGGGCGTCTCCACTGTCGCGCCGGGGCCGGGCGTCGCACCGGACGGCGGCCTGATCCCGAACCCGGCGGCGCCGGGGAACGGCCTGCCCGGAGCGGTGGGGCAGGGCATCGGTATGTTTCCCGCGCAGGGCCCCGGCGGTCAGCCGCAGCCGCTCGGCGTGCCCGGCTACGGCGTGCAGGCGCCCGGCGAGGGCTGGGGGGTCGACCAGGGCGCCCCGCGCCCCGCGTTCCACTTCCTGGACCAGCCGGACCAGCCGGACCCCCTCGACGACGAGGACGACGTCCTGCTGATGCCCGGTCCGCAGGGTTCCTGGGGCGAGCCGCTGGCGGCCGCTCCCGGTGAGCAGAGCGCCGAGCAGCAGGTCGCTCCCGGTACGCCGGTCGAGCCGTCCTGGCCGCCGCTGGAGCCGCCTGTCCTCGGCGCGGCCGACCCGGCCGCCCAGCAGGTCCAGCCGGTGCCGCTCCAGGCCGCGGTGCCGCAGCAGGTCCAGCCGCCGCTCCAGGCGCAGGGCCAGGACCAGCTGACGGCGGCTCAGCAGCCCCGCCGCCCGCTGCACGCCGGGCCCCCGATCCCGGACCCCTCGCTGATGACCGGCCAGGTCCCGGTGCGCTCGCTCGCCGACCGCGGCCCGTCGCAGGGCGGCACGCCCGCGCACGGCATCCCGGTCTTCGCCGGGCAGCCGGAGCCGCAGGCCACCGCGCCCGTGCAGGCCCAGCCGGCGCAGCAGCCGATGGCCCCGGTCCAGCCGCCGCAGGCCGTGCCGCCGGCCCAGGAGGCCCCGCAGGCCCCGCAGTACGCCGAACCGGCCGCGCAGCCGGTGGGCGCGGTGGAGGTGGCCGCTCCGGTCGCCGACGCCGGGCTGATCGCCGAGGCGCCCGTCGCGGCGCCGGCCGCCGACGCCGTCGTGGAGCCCGCGGCCGTCGTGGAGCAGGTGCCGGCGCAGGTGCCGGTCGCCGAGCAGACCGAAGCCCTGCCCGCCGAGGCCGTCGCCGCCGAGCCGGTCGCCGTCGAGCAGGTCACTGCCGTCGCGCCCGCCGTCGCCGAGCCCGTGGCCGCCGAGCCCGCGGCCGTCGAGGCGCAGGCGCCCGACGCCGCCCAGGCCGCGCCGCAGCAGCCGGCCGCCCAGGCCGGTCAGCCCCGCCGGATCTCCGCCTTCCTCGCCGCACCGACCCCGCACGGCCTCCCGCAGGTCGAGGGCACCGAGCCGGTCCAGGCCGTCGCGGAGGGCGAGGGCCGGCACGCCGTCCCCATAGCGGTCGCCGAGCAGGCCCAGGCGCCCGCCGCCGAGCCGGTGCCGGACACCGCCCCGGAGCAGCCCGCCGTTGAGCTGGTCGCCGCCGAGCCGGTCGCCGTTGAGCAGCCCGCTGTCGAGCAGCCCGCGGCCGAGCCGGTGCCGGCCGCCCAGGAGCCGGACGCCGTCGAGCAGGCGCCGGTCGTCACCGACGGCCAGGCCCCCGCCGAGGGCGGGAGCCCGGCCGAGGCCGCCGCCGAGGAGTCCGCCGAGACCGCCGTCGGCACCGGCGAGATGCCGTCCGGCCAGGCCGTCGCCGTCGCCGTCGCGGAGCCCGAGCAGCCGCAGGAGGCCCCGGCGGAGGCCGAGGCCGCCGCCCCGGCTCCGGGCCCGGAGGAGGTTGTCGTCGAGGCCGCAGCCGTGGTGGAGCCGGTGGAGCCCGAAGCGGCTCCCGAGGCTGCCGCGGAGGCCCCCGCGGCCCCCGAGGCCCCTGCGGAGCAGCCGGGCGCCGAGACCGAGCCCGAGGCCGCCGGGGCCGACGCCGCCGCCCCCGACGCGGAGGCCGGAAGCGCCGAGGCCGCGGAGCCCGCCGAGGCCGCGGAGCCCGTCGAGGCCGCGGAGCCCGTCGAGGCGGCCGACCCCGCCGAAGCCGCCGAGCCCGAAGCCGCCGAGCCCGTCACCGAGGAGCCCGCGGAGGAGCCCGCCGAGCCGCGTGGCCCGGCTGCCCCCGGCTACGACGACGCCGGCCGCGAGGCCGTCCACCAGGTGATCCGCGAGCGCCGCGACATCCGCAACGGCTTCCGCCCGGACCAGATTCCGCACGAGGTGCTGATCCGCGTCCTGGAGGCCGCCCACACCGCGCCCAGCGTCGGCTACTCCCAGCCCTGGGACTTCGTCGTGATCCGCTCGGCCAAGACCCGTCGCAAGATGCACGAACTGGCCGAGCGCCAGCGCGAGGCCTACGCCGACTCGCTCCCCAAGGGCCGGGCCAAGCAGTTCAAGGAAATCAAGATCGAGGCGATCCTCGAAACGCCCGTCAACATCGTGGTCACCGCCGACCGCACCCGCGGCGGCCGCCACACCCTCGGCCGGCACACCCAGCCCCAGATGGCCCCCTACTCGGCCGCCCTGGCCGTCGAGAACCTCTGGCTGGCCGCCCGCGCCGAAGGCCTCGGCGTCGGCTGGGTGAGCTTCTTCGACGAGGAGGAGATGGTCCGCGAGCTCGGCCTGCCCGAGCACCTGGAGGTCGTCGCCTACCTCTGCGTCGGCTACGTCGACGCGTTCCCGGACGAACCGGAGCTCCAGCAGCAGGGCTGGGCCAAGAAGCGCCCGCTCTCCTGGGTCGTCCACGAGGAGCAGTACGG
This sequence comes from Kitasatospora sp. NPDC022856, assembly GCF_055561235.1. NCBI lineage: Bacteria > Bacillati > Actinomycetota > Actinomycetes > Kitasatosporales > Streptomycetaceae > Kitasatospora > Kitasatospora sp. NPDC022856. The sequence continues at coordinate 92,751 of NZ_JBVHHE010000009.1, forward strand.
CAACCGCGCGCTGCCCGGCGAGGAGCCGCACAGCCTGCTCTCCGAGACCCTGCGCGGCATCCGCCCGCTCGATGCCAAGGCCCTCGGCGAGGCTTGGGACCGCCAGAAGCGGATGACCAAGCCGGCCGGCTCGCTCGGCATGCTGGAGATCATCTCCGCGCAGCTGTCCGGGCTGTCCCGCAAGTGCCCGCCGCCGATCCCGGAGCCCGCCTGCGTGGCGATCTTCGCGGGCGACCACGGTGTCCACGCCCAGGGCGTCAGCCCCTGGCCGCAGGAGGTCACCGCCCAGATGGTCGGCAACTTCCTGGCCGGCGGCGCGGTGATCAACGCCTTCGCCAAGCAGATCGGCACCGAGGTCTGCGTGGTCGACGTCGGCGTCGCCGCCGAGCTCCCCGACGCCATCCAGCAGGGCCGGACCACCGGCCTGCTGCCGCGCAAGGTCAGGCCCGGCACCGGGGACATGACCCAGGGCCCGGCGATGACCCGGGACGAGGTCCTCAAGGCCGTCGAGATCGGCATCGAGACCGCCCGCGACCTCGTCGCCGCCGGCAACAAGGCCCTGGTCACCGGTGACATGGGCATCGCCAACACCACCGCCTCCGCCGCCCTGATCTCGGTCTTCACCGGGCTGGACCCGGCCGAGGTCACCGGCCGCGGCACCGGCATCGACGACGCGACGCACGCCCGCAAGGTCGAGGTCGTCCGCGCCGCGCTCGCCCTGCACCAGCCGGACCCGGCCGACCCGATCGGCGTCCTCGCCGCCGTCGGCGGTCTGGAGCACGCGGCCATCGCCGGCTTCCTGCTCGGCGCCGCCTCGCTGCGCACCCCGGTCGTCCTGGACGGCGTCATCGCCGGCTCGGCCGCACTGGCCGCCAAGGCGATCGCGCCCGAGGTGCTCGCCGCCTGCATCGCCGGCCACCGCTCGGCGGAGCCCGGCCACCAGGCCGCGCTGGCCAAGCTCGGCCTGCGTCCGCTGATCGACCTCGACCTGCGGCTCGGCGAGGGCACCGGCGCCCTGCTGGCCCTGCCGCTGGTGCAGAGTGCGGCCCGGGCGATGCACGATGTAGCCACGTTCGACTCCGCCGGGGTCACCGAGAAGGCCTGACGACCGTCCGCACCGCTCCGTGAACCGGCCCGAGGGCGCGCCGGCGCGCGGAGCGGTGCCGCGCCGTACCCCCACCGCACCCTCACGTTGATTCAGGAGCCCTGCCCATGACCGCGCCCAACCCGCACCCCGGCACCGAGGGCCGGACCCCGTACCCGGTGGGCCTGCTGCTCGCCGGCCGCCGCGTCGTCGTGGTCGGCGGCGGCCACGTGGCCCAGCGCCGGCTCCCCGCGCTGATCGCCACCGGCGCGGACCTGCACCTGATATCGCCGACCACCACGCCCGCCGTCCAGGCGATGGCCGACGCCGGCGAGTTCACCTGGCACGAGCGCCGCTACCGGGACGGCGACCTGGCCGACAGCTGGTACGCGCTGGTCGCCACCGACGACCCGGCGGTCAACGCCGCGGTCAGCGCCGAGGCGGAGCGCGAGCGGGTGTTCTGCGCCCGCAGCGACGACGCGGCCGCCGCCACCGCCTGGACCCCGGCCAGCGGCCGCGACGCGGGTGCCACCGTCGCCGTCCTCACCGGCGACCCGAGGCACTCCGCCGCCCTGCGCGACGCCATCGTGGACGGCCTGCGGGACGGCTCGCTGGCCGCCCGCCAGTACCGCTCGCACGGGGTCGGGGGCGCCGCCGGGCGGCCGGGCACGGGGAGCGTCGCCCTGGTCGGCGGCGGTCCTGGTGACCCGGACCTGATCACCGTGCGCGGGCGCCGGCTGCTCGCCGACGCCGACGTGGTGGTCGCGGACCGGCTCGCCCCGCGCGAGCTGCTCGCCGAGCTGCCCGAGCACGTCGAGGTGATCGACGCGTCCAAGATCCCGTACGGCCGGTTCATGGCCCAGGAGGCGATCAACCGGACGCTCATCGAGCACGCCAAGGCCGGCAAGTTCGTCGTCCGGCTCAAGGGCGGCGACCCGTACGTGTTCGGGCGCGGCGGCGAGGAGCTGCTGGCCTGCGCGGAGGCCGGGCTGCCGGTCACCGTGGTGCCGGGCATCTCCAGCTCGATCAGCGTGCCGGCCTCGGCCGGCGTGCCGGTGACCCACCGCGGGATGACGCACGAGTTCACCGTGATCTCGGGGCACGTCGGCCCGGCCGACGAGCGCTCGCTGACCAACTGGGAGGCCGTCGCGCGGATGACCGGCACCCTGGTGCTGCTGATGGCCGTCGACAAGATCGGCGCGATCGCCGACAAGCTGATCGAGTGCGGCCGCCCGGCCGACACCCCGGTGGCGGTCGTCCAGGAGGGCACCACCTCGGCCCAGCGCCGGGTGGACGCCACCCTCGCCACGGTCGCGGCCACCGTCGAGGCGGAGCGGATCAAGCCCCCCGCCGTGATCGTCATCGGTGACGTGGTCAACGTCCTGGCCCCCGCCGTGCACGCCTGACCAACCCTGCACGCCTGATCAACCCTGCACGCCTGATCAACCCTGCGCGCTTGATCGACCGAGGAGTGGGAAGTCGGCCCGGCCGACTTCCCACCCCGCACCGCGACCCGCGCGCCCGGCCTCACTCCAACGGCTGCTCGGTCCAGATCACCTTGCCGCCGGCCGTGTAGCGGGTGCCCCAGCGGTCCGCGAACTGCGCGACCAGGAAGAGCCCGCGCCCGCCCTCGTCCGTGGTGGCCGCGTACTTCAGATGCGGCGACGTACTGCTGGCGTCGGACACCTCGCAGATCAGCGCCCGGTCGCGGAGCAGCCGGACCCGGATCGGCCCGCGCCCGTACCGGATCGCGTTGGTCACCAGCTCGCTCAGGATCAGCTCGGTGACGAACGCGGCCTCGTCCAGCCCCCACTGCGCCAGCCGCTCCGCCACCGCCGCCCGCACCTCCCCGACCGCGGCCGGGTCGGACGGCACCTCCCACTCCGCCACCTGGTCGGACGCCAGCGCCCGGGTCTGCGCCACCAGCAGCGCGATGTCGTCCTGCGGCCGTGCCGGCAGCATCGCGCCCAGCACGTCCGCGCAGGTCTGCTCGGGAGTGCGCGGCGGCCCGGTGAGCGCGGCCCGCAGCATCTCCAGCCCCTCGTCGATGTCCCGGTCGCGGTCCTCCACCAGTCCGTCGGTGTAGAGCACCAGTCGGCTGCCCTCGGCGACCTCCAGTTCGGCGGTCGTGAACGGCAGCGCCCCCAGTCCCAGTGGCGGCCCGGTCGGCAGCTCCGGGATCTCCACCCGGCCGTCCGGACCGACCAGCGCCGGCGGCGGGTGCCCCGCGCTGGCCAGCGTGCAGCGCCGCGTCACCGGGTCGTAGATCGCGTACAGGCAGGTCGCGCCGGTGACCGCTGCCGCCCCGCCGGTCGCCGACTCCTCCTGGTCGATCCGGTTCACCAGCTCGTCCAGGTGCCCGAGCAACTCGTCCGGCGGCAGGTCCAGTGTCGAGAAGTTGTGGATCGCCGTCCGCAGCCGGCCCATCGTCGCCGCCGCGTGCAGGCCGTGACCCACCACGTCCCCGACCACCAGCGCGACCCGCGCGCCCGGCAGCGGGATCAGGTCGAACCAGTCGCCGCCCACCCCCGCCTGCGCCGGCAGGTACCGGTGCGCCACGTCCAGCGCGTTCTGCGCGGGCAGGTTGCGCGGCAGCAGGCTGTGCTGCAGCGTCACCGCCATCGCGTGCTCGCGGGTGTACCGGCGCGCGTTGTCGATGCAGACCGCGGCGTGCGAGACCAGCTCCTCGGCCAGCGCCAGGTCCTCCTCGTCGAACGGCTCCGGCCGGTCCGCCCGCCAGAACCGCGCCACCCCCAGCAGCACCCCGCGCGCCCGCAGCGGCACCCGCACCAGCGAGTGCACCCCGTACTCCAGCGCCTGCACCGAGCGCTCCGGGTCCTGCCCCCGCCAGGCCTCGGCCTCCGCCAGCCGCGGCTCCAGCCCGGCCTCCCCGGTGTCCAGCGCGCCCGCCAGCGGCGTCGACGGCACGACCGCCAGCACCGTTCCCACCGGGTAGAACGGCGAGCCCTCCCGGACGCCCTTGAACGCCGCCCGCCGCATCTGTCCGAGCGGCTGGCCCTGCGGCGGCTCGTCGCCCTCCAGCACCTCCTCGGCCAGATCGACGCTGACGAAGTCCGCGAACCGCGGCACCGCCACCTGGGCCAGCTCCTCGGCCGTCCGCGTCACATCGAGCGAGCTGCCCACCGACACCCCGGCGTCGTACAGCAGCCGCAGCCGCCGCTGGGCCACCTCGGCCCGCCCGGACAGCGCCAGCAGCTCGGTGGAGTCCCGCAGGGTGGCGACGCAGCCCGGCGGACCGCCGTCCCGGTCGGTCAGCCGGACGTTCACGGCCAGCAGCCGCTCCCCGGCCAGCACCACCTCGTCGGTGACCGGCCGGTTGGCCGTCAGCAGCTCCTCGGGTGCGCGGTCCAGGCCCAGCTCGGTCACCAGCCGCCCCTCGGCGTCGGCGGGCAGGGCCAGCAGCCGGCGCGCCTCGTCGTTGCAGAGCAGCAGCCGCCCGTCGCCGGCCACGATCAGCACACCCTCGCGCACCGCGTGGAGCACCGCCGCGTGGTGCTCGTACATCCGCGTCATCTCGGACGGGCCCAGCCCGTGGGTCTGCCGCCGCAGCCGCCGGCTGACCAGCGCCGTCCCGCAGGTGGCCAGCCCCATGGCGACCGCCGCGGCGCCCAGCACCACGGGCAGCTGCCGCTCGCTCGCGCTGCTGATGTTGGCGATGGTGACCCCCGCCGAGACCATGCCGACCACGGAGTCGTCCGGTGCCCGGACCGGCACGACCGCCTGGACCAGAGGTCCGATCGTGCCGTTGACCTGCTCGGTCACCACCTGCCCGTGCAGCGCGGGCTCGTAGTCGCCCACGAACTTCTGACCGATCCGGGCCGGATTGGGGTGCGTGTAGCGGATGCCGTCGGTGTTGAGGACGACGATGAAGTCCACTCCCGCGTTGAGCGCCGCGGCCTGGGCCTTCGGCTGCAGGACCGCGGTGGGGTCGGGGGAGTGCAGCGCCTCGACGATGCCCGGTGAGTTGGCGAAGGTCTGGGCGACCGCCACCGACCGGTTGGTCGCCTCGTGCCGGGCGTCGTTGCGGGACTGCACCACCAGCGCCACCACTGCGGCGGCGACCAGCAGCAGCACCACGAGTACCTGCAGCGCGAAGACCTGTCCGGCCACCGACCGGCGCTGTACCGGTCTCGGCCGAGCGTCCTTCGGCTGCTGTTGCCGACCGTGTGGGCGCCCACCGGAGGAGCCGGCGGTACCAGCGGCACGGGAAGACGTAGCGGAGCCGAAAGTGCCAGAGGCCGACGGAGCCCATGATCGGCCCGGAAAACGGGCCATACGTCATATTTGCACTCCACACACCGACTGGCCAAGGTCAAGCACATCCCGCCCTGGGCCGTTTGGCCTTCTCCACCCCGGCTTGGCAAGATCGCAGGGTGTCCGAACCCAGCACCATCACCGACCCCGCCGACCCGCGCCTGAGCGACTACACCGGCCTGACCGACGTCGAACTGCGGCGCCGCCGCGAACCCGCCGAGGGTCTTTTCATCGCCGAGGGCGAGAAAGTCATCCGCCGGGCGATGGCCGCCGGGTACCGGATGCGGTCGATGCTGCTGACGGCCAAGTGGCTGGACGTGATGGCGGACGTGATCGCCGACACCGACGCCCCCGTCCACGTGGTCGAACCGGGGCTGGCCGAGGCGGTCACCGGTTACCACGTCCACCGCGGCGCGCTCGCCTCGATGGAACGCCGCCCGCTCCCGGACGCCGCCGAGCTGCTGGCCGGCGCCCGCCGGGTGGCCGTGCTGGAGGGCCTGGTCGACCACACCAACCTGGGTGCGATCTTCCGCAGCGCGGCCGCGCTCGGCATGGACGCCGTGCTGCTCTCGCCCGACTGCGCGGATCCGCTGTACCGGCGCGCGGTCAAGGTCTCCATGGGCGCCGTCTTCGCCGTCCCGTACGCGCGGCTGGAGCCCTGGCCGGCCGCGCTGGACACCGTGCGCGCCGCCGGTTTCGAGCTGCTCGCCCTGACCCCTGCCGAGGGCTCCGTCGACCTGGCCGCACTGGCCCCGCACCGGCTGCCCAAGGCGGCCCTGATGCTCGGCGCGGAGGGCGACGGCCTCACCCGCCGGGCGCTGGCCGCCGCGGACCGCGCCGTCCGCATCCCGATGGCCCACGGCATCGACTCCCTCAACGTGGGCGCCGCAGCAGCCGTGGCCTTCTACGCCGTCACCGCCCCGGCCTGACCCGTCACCCCTCGCTCCCGCACCCAGCTGAGGAACCCGCAGGGCGACGGCCTCACCTGCCGGCCGCCGGCGGCTTCCTCACCGGGGCCCGTACCTTCGGCCCCTCGGCCTGATCCGCACCCCGCACCCCCGCCGCGCCCTCATCAGGGCGGAGCACCGCCTTGGCTCCCCGATGGCCCACGCCATCCACACCCTGAGCCGCGGATCAGGAAGTCGGCCCGGCCGACTTCCGGTGCGTCGGTTGGCCCGCCGGTCAGCCCGTGGGGGCCGTCGGCGGGGCCGGGGCGGCGGCGGGTGGCGGGGTGACGATCGTGGTGGGGGCGCCGGGCCAGGACTCCTCGATGGTGCCGTCCGACCGCACCGAGTAGCGGGTGGAGGCCACCGCGCCGGTCTGGTTGGCCCGCTCCTCGCGGACCAGCGCGCCGTTGTCGAGCCGCCAGGCGGCGGTCGCCTGCGGATCGGCGGCCGACGAGCGGGACGCCAGCGCGACCGGCGCGTCCCCGTTGAAGGCGAACAACTGGACGAGGTCGGCCGGCACCGAGCCCTCCGCGCGGCGCAGCACCACCAGGGCCGCGGCCGCGCCCTTGTAGCGGGCCGGGAGGACGGCGCTGAGCGCGACCTGGGGCCCCGCCCCAGCCGCCGAGCGGCCGTCCCGCAGCGCGATCGCCGGGCCGCCCGCCGGGTCGGGGTAGCTGCGGTTGGGCCAGTCCACCGCCGGCCCGGCGCCCTGCGGCGGCGTCAGCGCGCCGTCACCCGCCACGCTGCCGTGGGCCGCCGCCGCCAGCGGTGTCGCGGACTGCGCCGCGCCGTCTGCCGAGAGCCCGGACGCCTGCGGGGCGGCGCCCGACTGCCCGGCGGGCCCGTTGGGTCCGGCGCTGACCGTGGCCCCGGCGCCGTGGACCGGACCGAGGCTCTGGTTGTCCCGGTTCTCGCACCCCTGCGCCGCCGCGATCGCCAGTGCCACACCGATCGTCACGGTGACGAAGACCACCAGCCGCTGCCGCAGCAACCGCCGACGGGCGGTGGCCGGGCGGCCGCCGGGGACGGGCGTGTGCTGCCGGTCGCGGGCCCGCCCGCGCGGCCGGTCCGGCCGCTGGTCCCGCTCGCGGGGGCCCGCCGCGGCGCCGGGCGTGCCGGTGCGCCCCGGCGGCGGGGTCTGCTGGCGTTCGCGCAGCGGCCGGGTGGTGTGGGCCTCGGGGCGCGGCATCGGCGCGGTGGCGGCCTGCCCCGGCCGGCCCTGCGGCCGGCGGTGTGCGACGCCGGGGTGGGCACCCGGGTGGGCGCCGTGCTGTGCGACGGGCTGGTGGCCGGCCGGCCGGCTCGCCGCCCCGGCGCGGGCACGCGGGGCGCCCGCCGGGTCGGGTCCGCGCCCCGGCGCCGGGACGCCGCGTGCGGCGGCGCCCGCCGAGCCCGGTCCGGCGGCCGAGCCGGGCCCGGGAGCGCTCGGCCGCGCGCCCGCCCCGGCGCGGCCGACGGGCCCGCGGCCGGGCCGCTCCGGCGCCGGGCCGTCGCCCGTGCCGCGCGCCGCGAGTTCGCTCAGCCTTTCGTGCAGGGCGGCCGCCCCGGGCCGCTCGGCGGGCTCCTTCGCCAGGCAGGCCCGGATCAGCGGGGCCAGCTGCGGAGGGACGTCCGTCAGGTCGGGCTCCTCGTGGACGACCCGGTACAGCATCACCTCGGAGGAGGCGCCCGAGCCGAACGGGGTGTCCCCGGTGAGCGCGTACGCGAGCGTCGCCCCGAACGCGAAGACGTCCGTCGCGGGTGTCACGGCGGCGCCGCGGACCTGCTCGGGGGCGAGGAAGCCGGGGGAGCCCACCGCCGTGCCGACGTGCGTGAGCGTGCTGGCGCCGCGGGACCAGGCGATCCCGAAGTCGATGATCCGCGGCCCGCGGGGCGAGAGCAGGATGTTGGACGGCTTGAGGTCCCGGTGGACGACCCCGGCCTCGTGCACCTTGACCAGGCCGTCGGCCAGGGCGGCGCCGATCCTGGCGGCCTCCGGCCAGCTCAGCGGTCCGCCGTCGCCGACCCGCTTGTAGAGCGAGGGCCCGGGGACGTACGCGGTGGCCAGCCAGGGTCGGTCGGTCTCGATGTCGGAGCCGACCACCCGAGCCGTGCAGCCGCCCCGGATCCTGGACGCGGCGGCGATCTCCCGGGCGAAGCGGGTGCGGAACTCCAGGTCCTCGGCCAGCTCGGCGCGGATCAGCTTGAGCGCGACCCGCTGCCCGCGCCGGTCCGAGCCGAGGTAGACGACGCCCATGCCGCCGGCTCCGAGGCGCCGGTGCAGCCGGTACGGCCCGACGATGCGGGGGTCCTCACGCCTCAGCCGCATCATCGCCATCATCGTTCCCCGTCAGCCTGTGGATGAGGCCCCGTCGGTTGGGGCATCGTCAGTTCCTGTCGGGCACAGCTTACGGACTGCCTGCTGCGGTGTGCTGATACGCAACACCTGAACCCTCCGTGCGATTGTCCGATCTTGCACTGACAGTCGCGCGCGCGGTGGCGGGAGCGTTCTCGGGGTCGGCTCTCAGGGTTCCCCCGGGGGTCCGGTGGAGGGACTCTCCCCCTTCGGTAGTAGTCCTCAAGTCGGAGCGTCATCCTCGGGGATGCCCGGAGAACAGTACGACGGCATGACGTCCGACCACCCCCTCGGGCCATAGCGTTGTCCTCAGCGGTGGACGGGGAGCTCGTCCCCCGAGGTAAGCCGTCCACCGCGTCCACTTAGACCCGTCGGTCGGCACGAGCAGCGCACGACCAGAGCGGCGCAGGAATCAGGAGTGAGGGCATGGCATCGCAGCTCACGGGGTCACCCCGCCGCCGTCGGCCGGCCTTCACCCAGCGCCAGGCCGCGGAGCCGACCAGGCACCCGGCGGTGGCGCTGGCGATCGCCCTGCCCTGCGCCGTGCTGCTGGTCATCCTCTTCGGGGGCTGGGAGCAGATGGCGAACCAGGCGCAGGCCGTCGCCGAACTGATCACCCACTGACCGATCGACCCGTGATCCCGGCCGGCGCACCTGCCCGGCCGGCCACCGAACGGGCACTGATCCCCTGGGGACGGGGAGCCAGTGCCGCCGGGGAAGGCCGCGCACCGCGTTGACCCGCGGACGGGCGGGAGCGGTGCGCAGAGCACCCCGGCAGGCGGAGATGCCGTGTACGGACGTCGGTGAGGGCGTCCGTACACGGCTCTTCTTCGTTCCCCGGCCCCCACGGCCCGCTGCGGAACGGCAGTCACGCCGGCCGCGACAGCGGTCCCGGAAACGCAGAAGGCCGGGGCCGTGATCCATGGATCACGGCCCCGGCCGGTTACTGTGCGCGATACTGGGATTGAACCAGTGACCCCTACCGTGTCAAGGTAGTGCTCTCCCGCTGAGCTAATCGCGCCTGGTGTGGCGGTCCTGCAGCAGACCCCGAAGGATCCGACGTGCGCGATACTGGGATTGAACCAGTGACCCCTACCGTGTCAAGGTAGTGCTCTCCCGCTGAGCTAATCGCGCGGGGAGGTCGCCCGGTCGAACCGGTCGTACCTCTTGGAGGTGGAGACGGGATTTGAACCCGTGTAGACGGCTTTGCAGGCCGTTGCCTCGCCTCTCGGCCACTCCACCAGGCAACACTTGAAGAACGATCTTACACTGTTCTCCATCGAGCGGACGACGAGATTCGAACTCGCGACCCTCACCTTGGCAAGGTGATGCTCTACCAACTGAGCCACGTCCGCCTGTCTCCCGGGGGCCTCACCGCTTTTGTGCGGCTGCGCTCCCTGGCGACGTGTTGAACTCTAGCGGATTCCCGGGCCAGCTAAAAATCCGTTCCCGCAGCGTGCCGCGGGGGTGCCCCCGGGGTGCCGCCCCGTCAGCCGTTCCGGGTGGCCACCGCCCCCACCTGCGGCGCACCCGACGGTCAGCCGCCGGCCACCCGGCGCACACCCGCGCGACGCCCGCACCTGCTCACGCTCCCTGCGGCGGCCCGACCCCCGCCCGCGCCCCCGACCTACACTTCAGGCACCGCAGCCCCACCAGCCCGCGCAGGAGAACCGTGTCCGGCCAGCCCGTCCCCCACAGCCCGCTCGCCCGCTTCGGCGGCCGCCTCGCCACCGGGCTGCGCGACGTCACCTCGGACCCGGCCGCCCTCGACTCCGCCGGCTTCTGGGCCGTCGTCCACGACTTCGAGGGCCGCCTCACCTGCGCCCGCTTCGACGACGTCCGCCCCGCCCCCGCGCCACCGTCCGGCGCGGGCTGGCTCGGCCCGGCCGCCGACAGCTGGCACAGCTCCCTGGACCGCGCCGCCTACGAGGCCGGCGTCCGCCGCATCCGCGACCACATCGCGGCCGGCGAGGTCTACCAGGCCAACCTCTGCCGCGTCCTCTCCGCGCCGCTGCCGGACCGGGACCGCACCGACATCGACGCCCTCACCGGTCTGCTCGCACACGGGAACCCCGCCCCCTACGCGGGCACCGTCCGGTTGCCCGGACACGGCGTCGAGATCGCGACCGCCTCGCCCGAGCTCTACCTGCGCCGCGACGGCCGCACCGTCTCCTCCGGCCCGATCAAGGGCACCGGCCGCACCGAGGCCGACCTGCTGGAGAAGGACCACGCCGAGAACGTGATGATCGTCGACCTGGTCCGCAACGACCTCGGCCGGGTGTGCGAGACCGGCACCGTCACCGTCCCCGACCTCTGCGTCGTCGAGAAGCACCCCGGCCTCGTCCACCTGGTCTCCACCGTCCAGGGCACCCTGCGCCCGGAGGCCGGCTGGCCCGAACTCCTCGGCGCGACCTTCCCGCCCGGCTCCGTCACCGGCGCCCCCAAGTCCAGCGCCCTGCGGATCATCGACGCCTTGGAGACCGCCCCGCGCGGCCCCTACTGCGGAGCCGTCGGCTGGGTCGACGCCGACCGCGGCGAGAGCGAACTCGCCGTCGGCATCCGCACGTTCTGGATCGACCGGACCGACCCCGGCGCACCCGTGCTGCGCTTCGGCACCGGCGCGGGCATCACCTGGGGCTCCGACCCGGCGCGCGAGTGGGCGGAAACCGAACTGAAGGCCGCCCGCCTGGTCGCGATAGCGTCGGGCACCGCAACCGACTGAAGCGGGACGCACACCCCCGGGCCACCACCGACCCAGGCTCACCGCACCGCGCAACCGCCTTGAGGAGCAGCCCTCGATGCAGCACCCCACCAAGAGCTGGGTCAACGGGTCACTCGTCGACTCCGCCGACGCCGCCCTGTCCGTCCTCGACCACGGCCTCACCACCGGCGACGGCGTCTTCGAGACGATGAAGGCCGTCGACGGCCGGGCCTTCGCCGTCACCCGCCACCTCGACCGGCTCACCCGCTCCGCCCGCGGCCTCGGCCTGCCCGACCCCGACCACGACCTGGTCCGCGAAGCCTGCGCCCAGGTGCTGGCCGCCAACCCGATGCCCCTGGGCCGCCTGCGCCTCACCTACACCGGCGGCATCGCCCCGCTCGGCTCGGAGCGCGGCCAGGACGCCCCCACCCTGGTCGTCTCCCTCGGTGCCGCCGCCCGCCGCCCCGACACCACCGCCGCCGCCACCGTCCCGTGGCGCCGCAACGAGCACAGCGCCGTCGCCGGCCTCAAGACCACCTCCTATGCCGAGAACGTCGTCGCGCTCGCCGCCGCCCACCGCGCCCAGGCCTCCGAAGCCCTGTTCGCCAACACCGCCGGGCAGCTCTGCGAGGGCACCGGCTCCAACGTCTTCGTCGTCCTCGGCGGCCGCCTGCTCACCCCCACCCTCGCCTCCGGCTGCCTGGCCGGCATCACCCGGCAGCTCGTCGTCGACTGGTGCGGCGCCGAGGAGACGGACCTGCCGCTGGACGTGCTGCGGGAGGCCGACGAGATCTTCCTGACCTCCACCCTGCGCGACGTCCAGGCCGTCACCCGGATCGACGACCGTGAACTCGCCGGACCGGGCCCCGTCACCACCAAGGCCCTGGCCGTCTTCACCGAGCGCAGCGGCGACGACCTCGACCCCTGAGCCCCACCACACCGGCCCCGGACTCCTCGCGGCCCCCCGGCGGATAGAACACCCGGGCGGCGGGGAAGGGACCACGACATGACCACCACGCTGCGCCCCGAGGGGCCGGAGTCACCCGCCGCCGGCGGCCGCACCAGACGCTGGCAGATCTGCGCCAACGGCCGCCCGGTCGGCGCGCTGCGCACCACCGCCATTCGCCGCGGCAATCAACTCTGGGGTGAGATATCGGAGTTGGAGGTGCACGAGGGGCGCGGCCGGGGACGCGGCACCTTCGGTGCGCTCGCGGCCGAGGAGGTGCTCCGCGGCTGGGGCTGCACCCGGGTCGACGCCGACGTCCCCGAGGCGGCGCCGGCCGCCCGCGGCCTCGCCGTCGCCCTCGGCTACACCGAGCGGATGCGGAACATGGCCAAGCGGCTCGCCGCCCCTCCCGCGCTCCCGGCCGGCGTCGCCGCGCGCCGGATCGACGCCGAGGCCTTCCCCGGGTGGCTGGCCGACGCCAAGGAGGGCTATCTGTCCGACCTGGTCTCCTCCGGCCTCGGCGCCGAGCAGGCCCGCGCCAAGTCGGACGCCGACCACCAGTCCCTGCTGCCGCAGGGCGCCGACAGCCCCGGCGTGGCCCTGCGCCGGCTCTACGGGGACGCGCCGGACCCGCTGGGCTCGCTCTGGCTTGCCCTGCGGGTCCGGGACCTGCCCGACGGCGCCCCGCTCGCCTGGGTGATGGTCGTCGAGGTGGCCGAGGCCCACCGGGGCGCCGGCCACGGCCGCTCGCTGATGCTGCTCGCCGAACGCGAGTGCCTGGCCGCCGGTGTGAGGGACCTCGGGCTCAACGTGTTCACCGGGAACGCGGTCGCGATCCGGCTCTACGAGTCGCTCGGCTACCGGGTCACCAACCGGGTCTACGGCAAGCCGCTGACCTGACCTGGCGTCAGGACGCCTTCGCCGCCTCGATGACGGCGACGATCCGGTCCCGCAGGCCGTCCTGGCTCTGCCCGCCGTCCAGCCGCTTCCCGCCGATCACGTACGTCGGGGTGCCCCGCACCCCGATCGCCTTCCCCTCGGCCTGGTCGGCGTCCACGATCAGCGTGTGCCGGCCGTCGACCAGCGCGGTGTCGACCTCCTCGGCATCCACTCCCACGGCACGGGCCACCTCCAGCAGCACGTCCTCGCCGCGAGCCGCCAGGTCGTCGACCCGCTCCAGCAGGGCCTCCACGTACGGCCACCCCAGGCCCTGGGCGAACGCCTCCTCGGCGGCCTGCGCCGCGGCGTACGCGTGCTTGTGCTTCTCCAGCGGGAAGTGGCGCAACTCGACGACGAGCGCGTCACCGTACTGCTCGCGCAGCGCCCGGACGTCGTCCAGGGCGGTGCGGCAGTCCGGGCACTGGAGCTCGCACCAGAACTCGAGACGGGGGAGGGAACCTTCGATCATGCCCCCAGTGTTCCACTAGTGGGCACCGTGCCGTCCCGGCGGTGTGCCCGGGCGCCGGCCGGAAGCGACGGGAGGTCCGACCCGATGACGAGGACAACTGGACGTGACGGAGTGCCGCCGTGCTGACGGCGACGGTCTCCTTCGTGCTCACCGCCGCGGGCGTGGCCGTCGCGGGCCTGCGCGCCTACCGTCGGCGCTACCTCTCCGCGACCCGCTGGTTCGCCGTGGCGCTGCTACCGGCCGGCCTCTACCTGACCGGTCTCTTCCCGGTGGCGCGCACGATCGGCAGCGAGCTCGCCGACTGGGCGACCAAGCTGGTGTTCGACCCCCGGGTCTGGACGGGCATCGCGCTGCTCGCGGTGTCGGCCGCCCTGCTGGTCACCACCCGCTGGGCGGGCCGCCGCCGCGCGGTGGACGCCACCGGCTCCGCGCCGGCCGCCGCCGGGCCCGCCCCGGGACGGGCCGCCGTCACCGGTGCACCGGCCGGCCGGCCCTCCGCCGCCCCGAAGGCCGCCGCTCCCAGGAGCACCGCGCCGAAGGCGGGCAAGCGGGACGACGGCCTCGGCGACTTCGCCGACATCGAGGAGATCCTGCGCCGCCGCGGCATCTGAACGCGGCGGTCACGGCGAGCGGGGGCCGGTGAGCGCTCAGGCGGAGGGCACGGCCTCCGCCGAGCGCTGGCGCGCCCGGTAGGCGGCGACGTGCAGCCGGTTCCCGCAGGTCCGGCTGTCGCAGTAGCGCCGGGACCGGTTACGGGAGAGGTCGACGAAGACGCGGGCGCAGTCCGGCGCCTCGCAGCGGCGCAGCCGCTCGCGCTCGCCCGCCGTGAGGATGAACGCCAGCGCCATGCCCAGCTCGGCCGCCAGGTGGTCGTGCAGCGCGGCGTGCGGGGCGAAGTAGTGGATGTGCCAGCCGTGGTGGTCGTGGTTGGTGAGCCGGGGCGTGGTGCCGGCGGCCGCGACCAGCGCGTTGACCAGCTCGGCGGCCTCCGCCGTGGACTCGGTGCCGAACACCTCCCGCAGCCGGGTGCGCAGCTCCTGCACCTTGCGCAGGTCGTCCTCGGTCAGCGAGTCGATCTCGCTGATCTCCTGGCGGACCACGAAGGCGTCCAGCGCGGCCACGTCGGGCAGCAGCTCGCTGCCGCACACCTCGGGCGCCGTGTTGAGCAGCTCGACGAGGATGCTCAGCGCGCACTCGGTGTCATGGGTGATCAGCACGTGGGGGCTCCTCGCGCGGAGGGGGCCGTCGGCACCCCGCGTCTACGGTCAGTCTCAGACCTTACCGGGCCCCGCAGCGGCGGGCCGCCGCTTCGGTCGAAGGCGTGTACGGATTGCGACGGGGCGTGCGGGCGGTCGTGTCGCGGACCCGCGAAGTCCGATCACCCGCCGCCGGGAAACAGCGGCGCCCGGCAGCGAGGCCGACCACCCGTACGGATGGCCGGCTCCAGTGCCGGGCGCCTGCGGTGCTGGGGCACGCCCCGGTGGGGGCGGACCGTTTCACCGGCCCCGAGTCCGCGTCGTGCGCGGCTGAGTCGTGCTGCCGTGCCCCCGAGTAGGACGGCAGCGGTGACAGCAGGGGGTTACGGCCCCGCCGACGGCGGGGCGTGACCGCCTCCGGTCGGGGTCAGCTTTCGGCGAGGATGTGGGACAGCTCCCGGTCGAGGTCGAAGTGACGGTGTTCGGTGCCGGGCGGCACGGCGGCGTCCGTGCGCTTGAGAAACGACTCAAGCGCTCGGGCCGGGGCCTCCAGCAGGGCTTCTCCTTCCGGAGAGCTCAGCGCGATGCAGACCACCCCTTGCCCGTGACTGCGCGAGGGCCAGACCCGGACGTCGCCGGTGCCGGTGGGTCGATGCAGCCCCTCCGCAAGGAGATCTCGGGCGAACACCCACTCCACCGTCTCGTCGGCGCCGGTGTGGAACGTGGCGTGCACGGCATAGGGGTCGGCGGTGTCGTAGCGCAGGCCCGCTGGGACGGGCAGTGAGGACTCGCTGGACACGATGAGGCGCAGGTGCAGCTCGCAGCTGACCGTGGTGTTCATAAGCGCCATGGCCTTTCGCTCAGTGTGCGCTCGGGGAATCGCACGTCGGCGAACGGACCATCCCACCTCCACGACCGATGTAAACCCCTCTGTCCCGATTCGGGGCCGAGTCGTACCCCTTACGGCGCATTGCGGAATCGGCACGGAGTGCCCGCCGGGGCATTACCGGGCCACTTCTCGGTTAGTTTCCTGGCATGACTGTGCGAAGCGACAAGGCGCGCGGGAACGCGGGCGGGAACACGAGAACGGGTGATGCGGTCGTGCCGGACGACTCGGGGGTACACACGCCGGACGGGGACGGGGCGGAGGACGCGGCGGGCGCCGACGGCGGCCGGCCGCTGGGCTCGCGCGCGCCGCACTTCATCCGGCGCTCCAGGCCGCTGCACCTGAGCTGGCAGGTGGCCGTCTTCCTGGTCGGCCTGGCGGTGGTGGTGGCCGGGGTGATCATGCTGCCGCTGCCCGGCCCCGGCTGGGTGGTCATCTTCCTGGGTATGGGCGTCTGGGCCACCGAGTTCGTCTGGGCCCAGCTGGCCCTGCGCTGGACCCGCCGCAAGGTGGCCGAGGCGGCGCAGAAGGCGATGGACCCGAGGGTCCGCCGCCGCAACATCACACTCACCGCGATCGGCCTGGCGGTGATCGCCGGGATCGGCGCCTGGTACCTCTGGAAGTACGGGCTCACCATGCCCTGGAAGATCGACCGGCACTGACCCGGCCGCGGCGACCGGTGGCGGCCCGTTCGGGTGACGGGCCGGGGCGGGGGCGCCGGGGCGGGCGTGTTCGGAGCACCCCGGGGGATGCGGTAATGTTTTCCCTGCACCCGGGCGATTAGCTCAGCGGGAGAGCACTTCGTTCACACCGAAGGGGTCACTGGTTCGATCCCAGTATCGCCCACCGGAATGCATTGTGATATGTGAGGCCCAGTCGATTATCGGCTGGGCCTCACATGTATTTCCGCAATCCCGTGAACTGCCGCCGGCGAATCGGACTGAGGCGCAGTCACCTTCCGCGCGGAGCGCGAGTTCTGCCGATGCGCCGGCCGCCCGGGCTGGTGCGAGTTGTACGACACCCCCCGAATGGTGCTACTGTTCTTCTCGTTGCCCGGGCGATTAGCTCAGCGGGAGAGCACTTCGTTCACACCGAAGGGGTCACTGGTTCGATCCCAGTATCGCCCACCGGACAGCACGCAGGCCCCGATCGGATACCGATCGGGGCCTGTTGCGTTCGTGGACCGAGCGACCGATCCGGCGAGCGCCGGCCGTCGCATCCGGTCCGGCTACGCCGCGACCTCGCAGCTGTGCTCCGCCGACAGCCGCCGTCCGCACCCGCAGCGGGCCGGGCGCAACGGCCAGGAGAAGTCCACCCGCTCCGGCGTCCCCGAGCGGTCGAACCAGTTCTGCAGCCCCCGGGCCTGCGCGGCGTGCCAGACCGCCTGCCGCAGGTGCAGCTCGGCCGCCGACAGCCCGCCCAGTGCCGCCGGGTAGCGCGCGCCGATCGTCCGGACCAGCCCCAGGGCCGCCGTCGCGTCGGCCGCCGCGTCGTGCGCTCCGGTCAGCTCCACCCCGTAGTGCGCGCACAGGTCGGTCAGCGTGCGCCGGCCCTTGCGGTAGCGGTCCACGTGCTTGTCCAGCACCCGGGGATCGAGCACCAGCAGCCCGTCCGGGCCGAGGGCGTCCGCCAGCGCGGTGGCCCGGTGGCGGCGCAACTCCCGGTCCAGCAGCGTCAGATCGTACGGCGCGTTCATCACCACCACGGGGTGCCCCGCGCGGCTCTGCTCGGCGAGGGCGCGGGCGATCTCCGCCACCACCGTCTGCGCCGGGCGGCCGTGCGCCCGCACCCGCTCGTCGCCGATGCCGTGGATCGCCCGGGCGCCGTCGGGTATCGGCACGCCCGGATCGGCCAGCCAGGAAGTGGTCCGCGGTGCCGCGCCCGGGCTGAGTTGGACGACCAGGGCGGCCGAGACGATCCGGTCGGTCTCGACGTCCACGCCGGTGGTCTCGGTGTCGAAGGAGGCGAGCGGACCGGTGTACCAGTGCTGCTGCATGACTGCCCCTCAGGTACTGCGGTTCCCGCCCGGGTGATACCCGCTCCTGACGCCCCTTCAACCGTTTGGCCCTGTTCGGGCCGGGCACCCTGCGATCAGACGACCCGTTCGAATCCGGACGGGCCCGCGGGCCGGGGGAGGCTACGGGGCGATGACGCTGACAGAGCCGCAGCCCGACGGGGCGGCGGCCGTCCTGCGGGGCGATCTGGCCGTGACGGCCTGCATGGAGACACTGCAGGTCGGCTATCTGCACGCGGTGGCGGCGGCGGCCGGCTGCTCGCTGTCCCAGCCCTTCCCCGACAACGGCATCGACTGGCAGGTCAGCCACGGCTCGCGCGCCCACGCGGTGGACGACGAGGTCACCGTCAAGATCCAGCTGAAGGCCACCGCACAGATCGCACCCGATCCGCGCGGACCCTTCTTCAGCTTCACCCTGGACAACGACCACCTGCGCAAGCTCGCGCGGGAGCGGGTCGCGGTGCCCCGGATCCTGGTCGTGATGCTGCTGCCGCGCCGGGTCGACCGCTGGCTCTCGGCCGGCCCGGACGCGCTGGAGCTGCGGCACTGCTGCTACTGGGTCAACCTGGCCGGACACCCGGTCACCGGGCAGCGGCGGACCAACGTCCGGGTGCCCACCGCGAAGGTGTTCGACGACCGGGCACTGTGCGACATCATGGCGCGGGTCGGCGCGGGCGGCAGCCCGTGACGGCCCGGCCCCGGCGGGGAGGAGCAGGACCATGACGCTGCCACACGGGCCGCAGGAGGTCTCCCGGGCGCTGCCCGACCCGGCGGCCGTCGACCCGGCGGTGCTCACCACGCTGCTCGCCCGGCACGGCTGGGTCCGGCGCGGCGGCCCCACGGCCCGGTACGGCCGCTGGACGCCCCCGGGCGACTCCGACCCGGGCACCAGCCTGCTGGTCCCGGCCGGGGAGGGCTTCGACGACGCCGTCGAGCTGCTCGCCGACGCCGTCACCGCACTGTCGCGCTCCCGCAGCCCGTCCGCCCGCTCGATCCTGCTCGCCCTGGCGGTGCCGGGGGACGAGCTGCAGTGGCGGCGCGAACTCCCCGGTCCGGCCGGCACCGCGCCCTGGGACGGCGTCGAGCGGCTCCAGCGGGCGGCCCGGGCGATGCTGGCGGCCGGCGCCAAGGCCGGGCGGACCAGGGCCGCCTACTTCGGCGCCCGGCTGGACACCTGGGCCGGGGACTTCCTGGAGCAGGTCCTGGTGGTCGGCGGCGGTCCGGCGGCGGACGGCGCCGCCGGACTCACCGCGTACACCCCGGCGCCCGAGGGGCGGGCGGTGGTCACCACCCTGGTCCGGGCCCTGGAGGCGCTGCGGGACGCCGTGGACTACCGGCGGGTCAGCGGCGGCCCGGAGGCCTTCGAGAACGCGGTGCAGGCGGGCGTCAGCCGGGAGCTGGTGCAGTCCGTCGAGGACCTGGTGCGCGGCGCCACGGCGGCCCAGCTGTCCGTCGCCTGGTCGGCCGCCGCCGGCCCGCCCGGCGGTTTCGGCGACCGGCGGATCGCCCTGGAGTTCTCGCCCGGGGACCTGCCCGCGCTGGAGGAGGCGGCCGCCCTGCTGGAGCGGATCGAACCGGCGGTCGCCGTCACCGTGGTCGGCCTGGTCGTCCGGCTCAAGCGCGCCGACCCCGCCGGACCGGGCACCGTCCGGCTGAAGGTGCTCGGCGGCGCGGAGGTCAGCGAGGTCCGGGTGCGGCTCGCCGACCCCGCCTACCGGGTGGCCGTCGAGGCCCACCTGGCCGGGGCTCCGGTGCGGGTCAGCGGCCGGTTGGAGCGCCGCGGCGGGTTCCGGCGGCTCACCCACCCGGGAGCGCTGGAGCCGTGCGGTCTGGAGGAGGCCGAGCGGGAGCGGCTGCTGAAGACCCTGGGAGAAGGGGGAGCGGGGGCGTAGGTGCACGGCGGGGGTGGTGCTCTCGGTACCATCGTCACGCGCAGCGCCGTGTTGCGTCCTATGAATCCAGCACGTCAGGAGAGACCGGTGACGGACGTCCGGGTAATCATCAACCGCGAACCCGATCGGGAAGAGCGCGTGGTGACCACGGGCACTACGGCCGCCGAGCTCTTCGCCGACGACCGCTCGATCATCGCCGCGCGCATCGCCGGCCAGCTCAAGGACCTCGCGTACGCCGTGCAGGACGGCGACGAGGTCGAGCCGGTCGAGATCGGCAGCAAGGACGGCCTGGACATCCTGCGCCACTCCACCGCGCACGTCATGGCCCAGGCCGTGCAGCAGCTCTTCCCGGAGGCGAAGCTCGGCATCGGCCCGCCGGTCAAGGACGGCTTCTACTACGACTTCGACGTCGAGAAGCCGTTCCACCCCGATGACCTCAAGGCCATCGAGAAGAAGATGCAGGAGATCATCAAGAAGGGCCAGAAGTTCTCCCGCCGGGTGGTCACCGACGAGGCCGCCGCCGAGGAGCTGGCCGCCGAGCCGTACAAGCTGGAGCTGATCGGCCTCAAGGGCTCCGCCGCCACCGCCGGCGAGGGCGCCGACGTCGAGGTCGGCGCGGGCGAGCTGACCATCTACGACAACCTGGACGCCAAGAGCGGCGACCTCTGCTGGGGCGATCTCTGCCGCGGCCCGCACCTGCCGTCCACCCGGCACATCCCGGCCTTCAAGCTGATGCGCAACGCCGCCGCCTACTGGCGCGGCAGCGAGCGCAACCCCATGCTGCAGCGCATCTACGGCACCGCCTGGCCGACCAAGGACGAGCTGAAGGCGCACCTCGACTTCCTGGTCGAGGCCGAGAAGCGCGACCACCGCAAGCTCGGCAACGAGCTCGACCTCTTCTCCATCCCCGAGGAGATCGGCTCCGGCCTCGCCGTCTTCCACCCCAGGGGCGGCATCATCCGCCGCGCCATGGAGGACTACTCGCGCCGCCGGCACGAGGAGGAGGGCTACGAGTTCGTCTACACCCCGCACGCCACCAAGGGGAAGCTCTTCGAGAAGAGCGGCCACCTGGACTGGTACGCGGACGGTATGTACCCGCCCATGCAGCTCGACGAGGGCGTGGACTACTACCTGAAGCCCATGAACTGCCCGATGCACAACCTGATCTTCGACGCGCGCGGCCGCTCGTACCGTGAACTGCCGCTGCGCCTCTTCGAGTTCGGCACGGTGTACCGGTACGAGAAGTCCGGCGTGGTGCACGGCCTGACCCGCGCCCGCGGCTTCACCCAGGACGACGCGCACATCTACTGCACCCGTGAGCAGATGGCGGAGGAGCTCGACTCCACGCTGACCTTCGTGCTCAACCTGCTGCGGGACTACGGTCTGACCGACTTCTACCTGGAGCTCTCCACCAAGGACCCGGTCAAGTTCGTCGGTTCGGACGAGGCCTGGGAGGAGGCCACCGCCGTGCTCGCGAACGTGGCCGAGAAGCAGGGCCTGCCGCTGGTCCCGGACCCGGGCGGCGCGGCCTTCTACGGCCCGAAGATCTCCGTCCAGGCGAAGGACGCGATCGGCCGGACCTGGCAGATGTCGACCATCCAGCTCGACTTCAACCTGCCCGAGCGCTTCGACCTGGAGTACACGGCGGCGGACGGCTCGCGTCAGCGGCCGGTCATGATCCACCGTGCGCTGTTCGGCTCGATCGAGCGGTTCTTCGCGGTGCTGCTGGAGCACTACGCCGGCGCCATGCCGCCGTGGCTGGCCCCGGTCACCGTGACCGGCATCCCGATCACCGACGAGCACGTGCCGTACCTGCTGGAGGTCGCGGCCGAGCTGAAGAAGCGCGGCATCCGGGTCGAGGTCGACACCTCGGACGACCGGATGCAGAAGAAGATCCGGAACGCGCAGAAGAGCAAGGTGCCGTTCATGCTGATCGCGGGCAACGACGACGTCGAGGCGGGCGCGGTGTCGTTCCGCTACCGCAACGGCGAGCAGAAGAACGGCGTGCCGCTCGCCGAGGCGGTCGCCGAGATCGTCGACGCGGTGGAGCGTCGCGTCCAGGTGTGACCTCCCGCCCCGCGTCAGCGGGGTTCGCGGGGCAGTCTCCACACGGAGTCTGCCCCGCACTGCTTTGCAAGCCACGCCGGGCGAATATGCTGATCAGCATGACGACTGAGCCGGAACTGCAGCGGGGCGTCGGCGAGCCGGACGGCTTCCGCCGCCTGTGGACCCCCCATCGGATGGCCTACATCCAGGGCGAGAACAAGCCCACCGGTCCGGCTCCGGACGACGGTTGTCCGTTCTGCTCGATCCCGTCGCTGAGCGACGAGGAAGGGCTGGTCGTCGCGCGCGGGAACTCCGTGTTCGCGGTGCTCAACCTGTACCCGTACAACGGCGGGCACCTGATGGTGGTCCCGTACCGGCACGTCGCGGACTACACCGAGCTGGACGACGCGGAGACGGCCGAGCTGGCCGTGTTCACCAAGAAGGCGATGGCGGCGCTGCGGGCGGCCTCGGGCGCGCACGGGTTCAACATCGGGATGAACCAGGGCGCGGCGGCGGGCGCCGGGATCGCGGCGCACCTGCACCAGCACGTGGTGCCGCGCTGGGGCGGGGACACCAACTTCATGCCGGTGGTCGGCCACACCAAGGTGCTGCCGCAGCTGCTGGCGGACACCCGCAAGATGCTGGCCGAGGCCTGGCCGCAGGGCTGAACCGCAGGGCTGAACCGCAGGGCTGGACCGCAGGGGAGAGGGGCCCACCGGAGAACCGGTGGGCCCCTCTCCCCTGCTCTGCGGCGGGCCGCTCAGCCCGCGTCGTACTGGTCGACCTTGTAGGGCCGGGTGCCCTGCGCCTCGGACTTGATGATCGAGGCGCGGTTCTTGAAGAAGCGCTCGGTGTCGAGGTCGTGCTCCTCCAGGAACTCCAGCACGGCCGCGTGGACGGCGGTGAGCACCGGGGTGGCGGCGTTGAGCGCGTTGTCGGTCATCGACCGGGTGTTCCAGGGCGGTGCGGCCCAGACGTGGCGCAGGCCGAACGGCTCGGGCAGGCCGAGGCCGCCGCCGAGCCAGGCGAGCAGTCCGGGGCTGCGGTGGAGGGGGGCGCGGACGGCCTGCCGGACCACCTCGTCGTTGTCGATCAGCGGGAGCTTGACCGTCCGCTCCTCCCAGAACTTCAGGCTCTTCGGGACGGACTTCTCCTTGTCCTTGGGCTTGTCGGAGAAGACGCCGTTGACCGGGCCGAGCGCGTAGCCGGCCACGCTGACGTTCATGGTGTGCGCGAGCAGGACGACGGTGACGGTGAAGGTGAGCACCAGCTTGCCGTCGTGGGTGACGAACTGGGTGGCGAGGTAGTGCCGGGGGCCGCCGGGGAAGGTCTGCTTGTCCGCTATGGCCTGGACGGCGAAGTCGCGCATCCGGTCGCCGTCCATGTCGGCGTTGCCGGGGCGGCCGATCTCGTCGGCGCCCTCGCCGACCTCGAAGACCACCCACTGCTTGACGGCGACGTTGGGAATGCCGCTGTTGGCGACCTCGCTGATGCCGAGGCCCTTGAGGTGCCCGGCGATCTTGCGGACGAGGTCCCAGGGGTGGAACGCGCGGAAGTCGGCGTGGCCCTCGGCCGGGCGCAGGGCGTCGACCATCTTCCACTCGCCCCAGCGCCGGCCGGCGCCGAGGATCCCCTTGGGGCCGGCGTAGTGCTGGATGTTGGTGTCCTGCTCGGCTTCGAGCCGGCCGAGCTTGGCGCGCAGGTCGGCGGCCTTCTTGTCCAGGTCGTCGCGCGGGACGGCCATGGGGACGGTCGCGGCCACGGCGTTGCCCTCGACGAGGTCGCGCCAGCGGTTGCGCAGGTCGACGGCGGTGCCGACGACGATGCGCTTGGCGAGGTACCAGCCGACGACCGGTGCGAGCATCACGATGCGCAGGTAGACGCCCAACAGGCCGCCGGCGGGCGGCTTGAGGGCGAGCAGCACGCCGACGGCGGCCGCCACGAGGAGGACCACCGCGCCGACGACGCCGGCGTTCCTGGGGCTGTCCCGCTTGAGCCAGGCGCGGAGCTGGAAGGCGCCGAGCCAGACCAGGGCGCCGGGCAGGAAGAGCAGACCGGTGACGAGGGTGACGGTGGTGAGCCGACGGTCCCGGGCGGCGCGCAGGTCCTCGGCGGCCAGGCAGTGCTCGACGATCTGCCGGGTGTCGATGCCGAAGGACGGGACGAGGGGCTTGCGGTCGCCGCCGAGGGTGCGTCCGATCACGGCGCGGCTGAAGGCCTCGCCGAGGTTGGGGCGGAAGAGGGCGAAGCGGCCCTTCTTCTCGGTGGCGTTGGCGACGGTCTCGACGAAGCCGCGGACCTCGCCGTCGCGGTAGGCGGCCGAGGAGAGCGCCTGGGTGACGGCGGTCTGCGGGCCGGTGTCGGTCCGGGGTATCTGCGCACCCGGGGTCATGTCGAGTGTCGTCACGGTGGCTTCCCCTCCTCCCCTTGTCAGCGGCAGGGTACCGCGCCGCGGTGCGGGCGCGCGGATGATCGTCTGAAGTGCCGTCACGTTCGGGCCAGTACGCGCTCGTGGGGCATGATGCCCACCTTTGCGCCGTGCGATACCCGTGTGCGGGGGGTGGACGGGCGCAGTGGTGCACGATGGGCGCATGGGCCGTACGGAGGGAGCCGTGATGAAGGATCCGGTGCTGGTTTTCGACGGGGACTGCGCGTTCTGCACGACGTGTGCCGGCTGGGCGGAGCGGTACCTGCGCCAGACCCTGGCGTCGGGCGGCTGGGAGGCGGAGCCGTTCCAGTTCGCGGATCTCGCCGGGCTGGACGCGCTGGCCGGCGGGCGCGGCGAGGTGTCCTGGGAGCGGGCCGGGCGCGAGGTGCTCTGGGTGACGCCGGCCGGCCGGGTGTACGGCGGTGCGCAGGCGGTGGCGCGGCTGCTGATGCGGTCGGGCGGGGTCTGGGCGTACCTGGGCGGGGTACTGGCGCTGGCGCCGGTGCGGCCGCTCGCGGACGTGCTGTACCGCTGGGTGGCGAAGAACCGGCACCGGATGCCGGGCGGGACGCCGGCCTGCGCGCTGCCGAAGCGCTGAGGCCGCGGGACCGTCAGGCGGTGTGCTTGGCCGCGAGGGCGGCGGGCATGGGTTCGTGGCGCAGATGGGCGCGGGAGAACTCGGCGGTGCCGTGGGTGAGGGAGCGCAGGTCGACGGGGTAGCGGGCGAGTTCGAGCTCGGGGACCTCGGCGCGGAGCAGGGTGAGGCCCGGGCCGCCGGTCTCGGTGCCGAGGACCCGGCCGCGGCGGGCGGAGAGGTCGCCGAGGACGGCGCCGAGGTAGTCGTCGGGCAGCAGGACGCTGACCGCGGAGACCGGTTCGAGCAGTCGGATGACGGCGTGTTCCGCGGCGTCGCGCAGGGCGAGGGCGGCGGCGTTCTGGAAGGCGGAGTCGGAGGAGTCGACGGAGTGCGCCTTGCCGTCGGTGAGGGTGACCCGGATGTCGACGAGCGGGTACCCGGCGCCGACGCCCTTGGCGAGCTGGGCGCGGACGCCCTTCTCCACCGAGGGGATGAAGTGCTTGGGCACGGCGCCGCCGACGACGTGTTCCCGGAACTCGAAGCCGGCGCCGGCCGGCAGCGGTTCGACCTCCAGCTCGCAGATCGCGTACTGGCCGTGCCCGCCGGACTGCTTGACCAGTCGGCCGTGGCCGGCGGCGGCGGTGCCGAAGGTCTCGCGCAGGGCGACCTTGGGTTCGACGGTGTCGACGTGGACGCCGTGCCGGCCGCGGAGCCGGTCGAGGACGACCTCGGCGTGGGCCTCGCCGGTGCACCAGAGGACCAGCTGGTGGGTGTCGGGGTTCTGTTCCAGGCGCAGCGCCGGGTCTTCGGCGGTGAGCCGGGCGAGGGCCTGGGAGAGCCGGTCGTCGTCGCCCTTGCTGTGCGCCTCGATGGCGATCGGCAGGAGCGGTTCGGGCAGTGGCCAGCCGTCGAGCTTCACGGGGTGGCCGGGTTCGTGGACGGTGTCGCCGGGGCGGGCGGTGCTGACCTTGGCGGCGCAGACGAGGTCTCCGGCGACGGCGTGCGGGACGGGCCGCTGGAGCTTGCCGAACGGGCTGGTGAGGCCGGTGACGCGTTCGTCGCCGGTCTGGTCCTCGGGGTGGTCGGGGCCGGTGAGGTGGATGTGGGTGTCGGGGCGCAGGGTGCCGGCGTAGATCCGCAGCAGGCTGATCCGGCCGACGTAGGCGTCGGCGGTGACGCGGACGACCTGGGCGGCGAGGGGGGCGTCGGGGTCGCAGTCGGGGCCGGGGCGGGTGCGTTCGGTGGGGTCGGGGAACGCGGTGGTGATGAGGTCGAGGAGCTCGGCCGAGCCGAGGCCGCGGTCGGTGGTGGGCAGGGCGGGGTGCAGGGCGCAGGCGAGGACTTCGCGGCGCAGACCGGCTTCGAGGGCGTCGGTGTCGAGCGGTTCGCCGGCGAGGTAGCGCTCCATGAGGGTGTCGTCCTGGCCGGAGATGGCTTCGACGAGGCTCTCGCGGGCGGGGCCGGTGTCGGGCAGCGGTTCGGCCTCGCCGTAGGTGCGGCCGGTGAGCAGGTCGACGGTGCCGGCGGGGTGGCCGTCGTGGTGGACGGGGAGGAAGAGCGGGCGCAGGGTGTCCGGGCCGAGCCCGAAGGCGTCGTGGCAGGCGGTGAGGATGTCGTCGAAGTCGCTGCGGGCGATGTCGAACTTGGCGACGGCGATGGCGCGGGGGATGCCTTCGGCGGCGCACTCGCGCCAGAGGGCGCGGGTGGGGGCGGTGACCGGGTCGGTGGCCGAGACGACGAAGACGGCGCCGTCGGCGGCGTGCAGGGCGGCCCGCAGGTCGGCGGTGAAGTCGGGGTGGCCGGGCGGGTCCATCAGGTTGACCTTGACGCCGTTCCATTCGAGGGGGAGCAGCGAGAGCTGGACCGAGCGCTGCTGCTGGTGCTCGATGTCCTCGTGGTCGGAGACGGTGTTGCCGTCGGTGACGCGGCCGGCCCGGCCGAGGGCGCCGGCGGTGAGGGCGAGGGATTCGGCGAGGGTGGTCTTGCCCACGCCGCTGCAGCCGATGAGGACGACGTTGCGCAGCTGTCCGGGGTCGGTGACGCTGGGCGCCTGGCCGGATCGTGCGGTGCTGCGGTCGGGCATCGGGGTCTCCTCCCGTCGCGCCGAGGCTGACGTGAAAAGTCTAGGGGCGGTGTTCGCGGGGGCGCGTGTTCTGGGGGTTCGCGGTGACCGGGTGTGTGCGGCCGTGCGCCGGGGGTCGCCGGTGGGCGGGCGCTGGGGGCGGGCGGGCGGTGCGGTGCGCGGAGGGGTGTCGTGGGCGTGACTACGATGGGTGCGCCGGGTGGGCTGATCCGTCCGGCCGTCTGCCGCGTACTCCGCCGCAGGCGGGTACCAGGGAGATCGGAGCGGTCCGGAAGGCCATGCTCAACAAATACGCGCGTGCCTTCTTCACACGTGTCCTGACCCCGTTCGCCGCGTTCCTGATCCGGCTGGGTGTGAGCCCGGACGCCGTGACGCTGATCGGTACCGCCGGTTCGGTCGCCGGTGCGCTGGTGTTCTTCCCGCGTGGGGAGTTCTTCTGGGGCACCATCACGATCACGCTGTTCA
Organism: Kitasatospora sp. NPDC022856; assembly: GCF_055561235.1. Lineage (NCBI taxonomy): Bacteria > Bacillati > Actinomycetota > Actinomycetes > Kitasatosporales > Streptomycetaceae > Kitasatospora > Kitasatospora sp. NPDC022856. The sequence continues at coordinate 120,034 of NZ_JBVHHE010000009.1, forward strand.
TCTTCTCGGACCTGGTGGACGGGAACATGGCGCGGCAGCTGGGCCGGTCCACCAAGTGGGGTGCCTTCCTGGACTCCACGCTGGACCGGGTCGCGGACGCCGCGATCTTCGGCGGGCTGGCGATGTGGTACGCGGGCGGGGGCGACAACGATCTGCTCTGTGCCGTGGCGATCTTCTGCCTGGCCAGCGGCCTGGTGGTCTCGTACACCAAGGCGCGGGCGGAGAGCCAGGGGCTGCCGTGTGATGTGTCGGGGCTGGTGGAGCGGGCCGAGCGGCTGGTGATCAGTCTGGTCGCGGCCGGCGTCGCGGGTCTGCACACCTTCGGGGTGCCCTATGTGGAGTGGCTGTTGCCGGTGGCGCTGTGGCTGGTGGCCGCGGGCAGCCTGGTCACGGTGTTCCAGCGGATGCTGACGGTGCGCCGCGAGGCGTTCGAGGCCGACCGAGCGGCGGCCGGGAGCTGATGGGGGGCGGGCCTTCGGTGAAGGACCGACTGGTGTACTCGGCCTACGCGTCGGGCTGGGCGGTGCTGCGGCACCTGCCGGAGCCGGTGGCGCGGGGCCTGTTCGACCGGATCGCCGACTTCGCCTGGCGCAGGCGCGGCAAGCGGGTCCTCCAGCTGGAGGCGAACCTGCGGCGGGTCCGGCCGGGGCTGGACGAGGCCGGGCTGCGGGAGTTGTCGCGGGCCGGGATGCGGTCGTACATGCGGTACTGGATGGAGTCCTTCCGGCTGCCGGTGTGGAGCCGGCAGCGGGTGGCCCGCGATGTGCAGGTGGCCGGCTTCGAGCAGCTGCGGGAGGCGATGGAGTCCGGCCGCGGCGCGGTCGTCGCGTTGCCGCACATGGGGAACTGGGACCTCGCGGGCGCCTGGGTGGCGCTGGAGGGGTACCCGTTCACCACGGTCGCGGAGCGGCTGAAGCCCGAGAAGCTGTTCGACCGCTTCGTGGCGTTCCGGGAGAGCCTGGGCATGGAGGTGCTCGCGTTGACCGGCGGCGGGGTGAACGTCGTCGGTACGCTGGCCCGCCGGCTGCGGGAGGGGAAGCTGGTCTGCCTGGTCGGCGACCGGGACCTCTCGGAGGCCGGGATCGAGGTGTCCTTCTTCGGCGAGGCGACCAGGATGCCGGCCGGTCCGGCGGCGCTCTGCCAGCGGACCGGGGCGGCGCTGCTGCCGGTCTCGCTCTGGTACGACGGCCCGCTGCTGCGGGCGCGGATCCACCCCGAGATCGTTCCGCCGTCGGAGGGGGACCGCAAGGAGAAGACCCAGGCGATGGTGCAGGCCATGGCTGACGTCTGGGAGCAGGGGATCCGCGAGCACCCCGAGGACTGGCACATGCTGCAGCGGTTCTGGCTGGCGGACCTGCCGGTCCGCGCGGCGGTGGAGGAGCCGGCGCGGCCGGCCGGCGCCGCCCGCCCCGCTCCGGCCGGCGAGCCCGCCGCCGAGGCCTCCGGGCCCTGACCCGCCGCACCCGCCGCACCTAGAGGATCACGAGGAACCAGTGAAGATCGGCATCGTCTGCCCGTACGACTGGGACGTTCCCGGCGGGGTGCAGTTCCACATCCGGGACCTGGCCGAGCACCTGATCGGCCTCGGCCACGAGGTGTCGGTGCTGGCGCCCGCGGAGGACGACGAGGCGCTGCCGTCGTACGTGGTCTCGGCGGGGCGGGCGGTGGCGGTGCCGTACAACGGTTCGGTCGCGCGGCTGAGCTTCGGCATCCTCTCGGCGGCCAGGGTCCGGCGCTGGCTGAACGAGGGCCGGTTCGACATCCTGCACGTGCACGAGCCGGCCTCGCCGAGCCTGTCGATGCTGGCCGCCTGGTCGGCGTCGGGGCCGATGGTCGGCACCTTCCACACGTCCAATCCGCGGTCGCGGGCGATGATCGCGGCCTCGCCGATCCTGCAGCCCGGCCTGGAGAAGATGCGGGCGCGGATCGCGGTGAGCGAGTACGCCCGGCGGACCCTGGTGGAGCACCTGGGCGGGGACGCGGTGGTGATTCCCAACGGGGTGGACGTCGGCTTCTTCGCGGAGGCGGAGCCGGACGCGCGCTGGACGGGTGGGGCGGCGTCCGGCGAGCCCGGCACGATCGGGTTCATCGGCCGGATCAACGAGCCTCGCAAGGGCCTGCCGACGCTGCTGGCGGCCCTGCCGCGGATCCTGGCCGAGCGGCCGGGGGTGCGGCTGCTGGTGGCCGGCAAGGGCGACGAGGAGGAGGCGGTCGCCGGCCTGGCGCCGGAGGTCCGCGCGCAGGTGGAGTTCCTCGGCATGGTGAGCGACCGGGACAAGGCCAGGCTGCTGCGCAGCGTCGACCTGTACGTGGCGCCGAACACCGGTGGCGAGAGCTTCGGGATCATCCTGGTGGAGGCGATGTCGGCGGGCGCCCCGGTGCTGGCGAGCGACCTGGACGCGTTCAAGCAGGTGCTGGACGGCGGGGACGCGGGGGAGCTGTTCCCGGTGGAGGACGCGGACGCGCTGGCCGCGGCGGCACTGCGGCTGCTGGGGGACCCGGGCCGGCTGGAGGAGCTGCGCAAGGCGGCGTCCCGGCACGTGCGGCGGTTCGACTGGTCGACGGTCGGTGCGGACATCCTGGCGGTGTACGAGACGGTGACGGCCGGCGCGGTGGCGGTGGTCGGCGAGGACGAGCGCGGCGGCCGGCGCGGGCGGTTCGGGCTGGCCCGGGACTGACCCCGGCGTCCGGGGGCCGGTCGGCCGGGAATCGGCGGTGGCCGTCCGGGGTTGGGCTGCCTGAACCACCGATCATCGTGACCCTGGAGGCACCGGATGCCGCAGATCTCCGTCGACTACTCCCCGAGCCTGTCCGGCGCCTTCGACCGGCGTGCGCTGGGCCTGGCGATCAACCGGCTGGTGGTGAAGACCATCGACGCGAGCCCGGAGGCGTGCAAGACGGTCTTCCGCGAGGTGCGGGAGTTCGTGGTGGGCGTCGAGGACGGCGAGGGCGCGGGCGACGCCCAGGTGTACGTCGAGTTCCAGATCTTCCCGGGCCGTACCCCGGAGGCGAAGGCGGCGCTCAGCGACGCCGTGCTGGCGCTGCTGGCGGAGCGGATCGCGCCGGCGCCGGGCACCCGGCTGTTCACCGCGGTGAACGTCGAGGACATCGACCGCGCCAGCTACCGGAGTGCCACCGCCGAAGGCTGACGCCGGGCACCCGGTAGCGTAGCGCCCCGTGACTACCTGGATCTGGGCCGCCGTGGCCGTGGTGCTGTTCGGCATGTACCTGAGTTGGACGGCCGGCCGACTGGACCGGCTGCACGCCCGGATCGACGCCGCGCGGGCGGCGCTGGACGCGCAGCTGGTCCGGCGGGCCTCGGTCGCGATCGAGCTGGCGGCCTCCTCGCTGCTGGACCCGGCGGCCTCGCTGCTGCTGCTGGACGCGGCGCACGCGGCCCGGCAGGCCGACGACGAGCAGCGCGAGGTGGCGGAGAGCCAGTTGAGCATGGCGCTGCGGGCGGTGTTCGCCGAGCCGGAGCAGGTCGCGGTGCTGGTGGCCGAGCCGGGCGGCGAGGAGGCGGTCAAGGAGCTGACGGCCGCGGTGCGCCGGGTGCCGATGGCGCGGCGGTTCCACAACGACGCGGTGCGTGCGGCCCGGGCGGTGCGCGAACACCGGCTGGTGCGCTACTTCCGGCTGGCGGGCAAGGCACCGTTCCCGATGGCCTTCGAGATGGACGACGCCCCGCCGTCGGCGCTGACCCCGGAGGGTGCTCCGGCCTGAGGAGCGGGCGTCTCACAGGCCGGACCGGGTGTGCCCGGATCCGGCCTGTTTGTCGTATCCCGTCGGCCAGCCTGGACTTGATGGCGCATGGAAAGACCATTTCTTCCGCCTACCATAGGGCGATAGCACTGGTTCATCTTCGAGTGAGGTCTCACGTGTCCACCACCCCCACCACCGCAGACCAGCCGCAGATCGGTACCGCCCGGGTCAAGCGCGGCATGGCCGAGCAGCTCAAGGGCGGTGTGATCATGGACGTGGTCAACGCCGAGCAGGCCAAGATCGCCGAGGACGCCGGCGCTGTCGCCGTCATGGCGCTGGAGCGGGTGCCCGCCGACATCCGCAAGGACGGCGGCGTCGCGCGCATGTCGGACCCGAACATGATCGAGGAGATCATCGCCGCGGTCTCGATCCCGGTCATGGCGAAGTCCCGGATCGGCCACTTCGTCGAGGCCCAGGTCCTGCAGTCGCTCGGCGTGGACTACATCGACGAGTCCGAGGTGCTGACCCCGGCCGACGAGGTGAACCACTCGGACAAGTGGGCGTTCACCACGCCGTTCGTCTGCGGTGCCACCAACCTGGGCGAGGCCCTGCGCCGCATCGCCGAGGGTGCGGCCATGATCCGCTCCAAGGGCGAGGCCGGCACCGGCAACGTCGTCGAGGCGGTCCGCCACCTGCGCCAGATCAAGAACGAGATCGCCCGGCTGCGCGGCTACGACAACAACGAGCTGTTCGCCGCCGCCAAGGAGCTGCGCGCTCCGTACGAGCTGGTCAAGGAGGTCGCCGAGCTCGGCAAGCTGCCGGTCGTGCTGTTCTCCGCCGGTGGTGTGGCCACCCCGGCCGACGCCGCGCTGATGCGCCAGCTCGGTGCCGAGGGCGTCTTCGTCGGCTCCGGCATCTTCAAGTCGGGCGACCCGGCCAAGCGTGCCGCCGCGATCGTCAAGGCCACCACCTTCTTCGACGACCCGAAGATCATCGCGGACGCCTCCCGCAACCTGGGCGAGGCCATGGTCGGCATCAACTGCGACACCCTGCCCGAGAGCGAGCGCTACGCCAACCGCGGCTGGTAGTCGGCCCCGCGCCAAGCGCCGGCCCGCCGCAGCGCCTCGGCGCGCGGCGGGCCGCGCCACGTACACACGACGTAACGATCGAAGAGGTTTGAGACCGTGAGCACTCCAGTCATCGGCGTCCTCGCCCTGCAGGGCGATGTCCGCGAGCACCTGGTCGCGCTGGCCGAGGCCGACGCGCTCGCCCGCCCGGTGCGCCGTGCCGAGGAGCTGGCCGAGGTCGACGCGCTGGTGATCCCCGGCGGGGAGTCCACCACCATGTCCAAGCTGGCCCTGCTGTTCGGCGTGATGGACCCGCTGCGCGAGCGGGTCGCCGGGGGCATGCCGGTCTACGGCACCTGCGCGGGCATGATCATGCTGGCCGACAAGATCCTGGACGGCCGCGACGACCAGGAGACCGTGGGCGGCATCGACATGACCGTGCGCCGCAACGCCTTCGGCCGCCAGAACGAGTCCTTCGAGTCCGGCATCGCCTTCCGCGGCCTGGACGACGCCCCGGTGCACGGCGTGTTCATCCGCGCCCCCTGGGTCGAGGCCGTCGGCGCGGGCGTCGAGGTGCTGGCCGAGCTGCCGGCCGCCGACGGTCCGGAGAGCCGCGTCGTCGCCGTCCGCCAGGGCAACCTGCTGGCGACCTCCTTCCACCCCGAGCTCACCGGCGACCACCGGGTGCACGGCTACTTCGTGCGGATGGTCGAGGAGCACCTGGCGGCGGCGGCCCGGTAACGCTTCGCCGCCGCACGCGGACCGTGTGCACCCCACCGGCGGCGGCACCGGTAAGATCCCTCCTGTTCATTTCCCTTTGGCGACGTAAAGGAGCTGGCGATGTCCGGCCACTCTAAATGGGCTACCACCAAGCACAAGAAGGCCGTGATCGACGCCAAGCGCGGCAAGCTCTTCGCCAAGATGATCAAGAACATCGAGGTGGCGGCGCGCACCGGCGGCGGCGACCCGGCCGGCAACCCCACGCTGTACGACGCCATCCAGAAGGCGAAGAAGAGCTCCGTCCCGATCGACAACATCAACCGCGCCGTCAAGCGCGGCTCGGGCGCGGAGGCCGGCGGGGCCGACTACTCGACGATCATGTACGAGGGCTACGGCCCGAACGGTGTCGCCGTCCTCATCGAGTGCCTCACCGACAACCGCAACCGCGCCGCCTCCGACGTGCGCGTGGCGATGACCCGCAACGGCGGCTCGATGGCCGACCCGGGCTCGGTCTCGTACCTGTTCAACCGCAAGGGCGTCGTGATCGTCCCCAAGGCCGACGGCGTCGACGAGGACAAGCTGTTCGAGGTCGTCCTCGACCAGGAGCCCGAGGAGATCAACGACCTCGGCGAGTCCTTCGAGATCGTCTCCGAGGCCTCGAAGATGGTCGCCGTCCGGACCGCGCTGGTGGACGCCGGCGTCGACTACGACTCGGCCGAGGCCAACTTCCTCCCGAGCATGCAGGTCGAGCTGGACGTCGACGGCGCCCGCAAGATCCTGAAGCTGATCGACGCCCTGGAGGACAGCGACGACGTGCAGAACGTCTTCGCCAACTTCGACATCAGCGACGAGGTCGGTGCGCAGCTCGACGCCGAGTGATCGTTCCCACTCCCCGGCCCGGTGGTCCCACGACCACCGGGCCGGTGTCGTCGGTGGGACTGTCCGACCCTGGCGGTAGCCTTCGCAGGTCGCCACGGCGAGCGGCGCTTTTCGGAGAGGCGGGGTCGAGGTGCGGGTACTGGGTGTGGACCCGGGGCTGACCAGGTGCGGGATCGGGGTGGTCGACGGCGCTCCGGGCCGGCCGCTGAGGATGGTCGGCGTCGGGGTGGTGCGCACGGCCGCCGAGGCGGACATCGGGCCCCGGCTGCTGCTGGTCGAGCAGGGCATCGAGAGCTGGCTCGACGAGCACCGGCCCGACCTGGTCGCGGTCGAGCGGGTCTTCGCCCAGCACAACGTCCGCACCGTGATGGGCACCGCGCAGGCCAGCGCGGTCGCGATGCTCTGCGCCACCCGGCGCGGCATCCCCGTCACCCTGCACACCCCCAGCGAGGTGAAGGCCGCCGTCACCGGCTCCGGCCGGGCCGACAAGGCCCAGGTCACCGCCATGGTGCAGCGGCTGCTGCGACTGGACGCCCCGCCCAAGCCGGCCGACGCCGCCGACGCGCTGGCGCTGGCCATCTGCCACATCTGGCGCGGCGGCGCGAGCGACCGGATCGCCGCGGCGCTCGCCAAGGCGGCGCCCGCCAGGACCGCGCCCGGCGCGGCCGCGCCCGCCGCCCGGGCCCCGTACTCCGCACGATCCCCCCGAGGAGCCGCTCGATGATCGCCTTCGTCCAAGGGCCGGTGGCCGCCGTCAGCGGCGGCACCGTCGTCGTCGAGGTCGGCGGCGTCGGCATGGCCGTCCAGTGCACCCCGGCGACCGCGGCCGGCCTGCGCCTCGGGGAGCCGGCCCGGCTCGCCACCTCGCTGGTCGTCCGGGAGGACTCGCTCACGCTGTACGGCTTCGCCGACGACGACGAGCGGGCCGTCTTCGAGATCCTCCAGGCCGCGCCCGGTGTCGGGCCGCGCCTGGCCCAGGCCATGCTCGGCGTGCACAGCCCGGACGAGCTGCGCGCCGCCGTCGCCGCCGGGAACGAGAAGGCGCTGATCGCCGTCCCCGGTATCGGCAAGGCGAAGGCCGCCAAGCTGCTGTTGGAGTACAAGGACAAGCTGGGCGCCCCGCACGGCAGCGTCCCGGCCCAGAAGCCGATCGCCGCGGGGCCCGCGCCGTGGAGCGAGCAGCTGCACGCCGCCCTGGTCGGCCTCGGCTACGCGCCGCGCGAGGCGGACGAGGCGGTCACCGCCGTCGCCCCCGAGGCCGAGGCGCAGGCCGTCACCGATGTGGGCGCGCTGCTCAGGGCCGCGCTGCGGACCCTCAACCGGACGCGCTGACGCCGCGTCGGCCACCACTCTCCACCGAACCGACCATCTGTCACCTTGTCGACATTGGAGCCCGCACCGATGAGCCCGTACGACTCCGACCCGGCCGACCGGCTGGTGACGGCCGCCGCCGACGGCGAGGACCAGGCGGTCGAGGCGGCGCTGCGCCCCAAGCAGCTGGACGAGTTCATCGGCCAGGAGCGGGTGCGCGAGCAGCTGTCCCTGGTGCTGCAGGCCGCCCGGCAGCGCGGGACCGCGCCGGACCACGTGCTGCTCAGCGGTCCGCCCGGGCTCGGCAAGACCACCCTTTCCATGATCATCGCGGCCGAGCTGGGCGCCCCGATCCGGATCACCTCGGGCCCGGCCATCCAGCACGCCGGCGACCTGGCCGCGATCCTCTCCTCGCTCTCCGAGGGCGAGGTGCTCTTCCTGGACGAGATCCACCGGATGTCCCGGCCGGCGGAGGAGATGCTCTACATGGCGATGGAGGACTTCCGGGTCGACGTGATCGTCGGCAAGGGCCCGGGCGCCACCGCCATCCCGCTGGAGCTGCCGCCGTTCACGCTGGTCGGCGCGACCACCCGGGCCGGGCTGCTGCCGCCGCCGCTGCGCGACCGGTTCGGCTTCACCGGCCACATGGAGTTCTACGCGCCCGCCGAGCTGGAGCGGGTGGTGCACCGCTCGGCCGCCCTGCTGGACGTCGAGATCGACCCGGCCGGCGCCGCCGAGATCGCCGGCCGCTCCCGGGGCACCCCGCGGATCGCCAACCGGCTGCTGCGCCGGGTCCGCGACTTCGCGCAGGTCCGGCACGACGGGGTGGTCACCCCGGAGATCGCCGCCCGGGCGCTGGACGTCTACGAGGTGGACGCCCGCGGTCTGGACCGGCTGGACCGCGCGGTGCTGGACGCGCTGCTGCGCCTGTTCGGCGGCGGACCGGTCGGCCTGTCGACCCTGGCGGTCGCGGTGGGTGAGGAGTCCGAGACGGTCGAGGAGGTCGCCGAGCCGTTCCTGGTCCGCGAGGGCCTGCTGGCCCGGACCCCGCGCGGCCGGATCGCCACCGCCGCCGCGTGGCAGCACCTCGGTCTGACCCCGCCGGTTCAGACCACCAGGGGCGCGGTACCGGCCCAGTCGGAACTCTTCCCGGCGGACGAGGGCTGAACGGGTGACACCGGGGCGATCGGGGCGCGCGGACGCCTGAGCAGGTCCGCGCGGAGAAGCCGGGGGAGAAGTCCGGGGAATCTGTGCAGGCGCAGGCTCGCCACTTTCGGCGGCAGGATGCGATGCTTGGCGTTGTCCGATCAGTTCGGGGTCGCCTAGACTCCGCCGGACCGCCCCTCTCACCTGACGGGCCGACCATTACCACACAGGCCGCCGGCCGGCGGCCCGTAAAGGACCCTGGCTGCAGTGAACCTCATCATCCTTCTCCTCCCGATCATCGCGATCGTGCTCATGTTCCGGTCGCAGAAGAAGCGCCAGCAGCAGCAGGCGAGCATGCAGACCGCGCTGGAGCCCGGGGCGGGAGTGCGCACCATCGGCGGCCTGTACGCCCAGGTGAAGGCGGTCAACGAGGAGACCGTCGAGCTGGAGATCGCGCCCGGCGTGGTCACCCACTTCACCAAGAGCGCGGTGGCGGCGGTCCTGGACCCGCAGGAGTACGACGCGATCATCAACGGTCGCCCCGCCGTGGACGAGCTGTCCGAGCCGGAGGCCGAGGACGCCGACGTCGAGCCGGTCGAGGACAAGCCGCTGACGCTCACCAAGGACAGCGCCGACAAGGGCGACGTCGAGGGCGCTGGTCCCGCGACCAAGTAGTACGGCCGGGCACCCGCCCGGCCGCGCGGCGCAGTCAGTAGTGCCGCGAGCCCACAGGATCTCAGGGCCGCAGATCCGCCATGCCCCCGTCCGCCACGAGCCGGACGGGGGTCCGGTAGGGGAGGTGGCATGGACAGGGAGAAACGAGCAAGGTGGCAACACCCAAGTCGCGCCCGCGCGACGGTTACCCGGGGCGGGCTCTGGCCCTCATCCTGGTGGTCACCGTCGGACTGGTCGCCCTCATGTTCGGGACGGGCCACACCAAGCCCCGCCTGGGTATCGACCTCGCCGGCGGTACCAGCATCACCTTGAGCGCGAAGTCGACCGACCCCAAGGCGATCAACAAGTCCAACATGGACATCGCCACCGGGATCATCGAGCAGCGGGTCAACGGGATGGGCGTCTCCGAGGCGGAGGTCCAGACCCAGGGCGACCGGAACATCATCGTCAACATCCCCAAGGGTGGTGACAAGCAGAGCGCGGTCGACCAGGTCGGCACCACCGCGCAGCTCTACTTCCGCCCCGTCCTCGCCCTCGCCCCGAGCGGTGTCCAGGCCCCGGCCCCGAGCGCGTCCCCCTCGGCGAGCGGCAGCGCCGCCCCGAGCGCGACCCCCTCGGCCACCGGCACGCCCGCCGCGTCCGCCGGCGCCCCCAGCGCCAGTGCGACCAAGCAGGGCCGCGCCGTCGGTGAGGCGCTCGCCGCCGACGCCACCCCGACCCCGGCCGCCACCGGCAGCGCGAGCACCGCTCCGAGCGCGCCCGCCGCCGCGACCCCGAGCGCTCCCGCGCCCACCGCACCGGTCAACCCGGGCCTCTCCGCCGCGATGACCACGGGCACCGTGCCGCCGGAGCTGGCCGCCGAGTTCGCCGCCGTCGACTGCTCCAAGCCCGAGCAGCGCAAGAACCTGCAGAAGTCCGAGGGGCAGCCGACCGTCGCCTGCACCCAGAAGGACGAGCGCGGGATCTTCTACAAGCTCGCCCTCGGCCCGGTCGCGGTAAAGGGCGCCGACGTCTCCAAGGCGCAGGCCACCATCGACACCCAGCAGGGTGCCGGCTGGCAGGTCGCGCTGCAGTTCAACGGCCGGGGCACCGACGCCTTCACCGACGTCACCGGCAAGCTCGCCGCCCAGCCGGACCCGACCAACCAGTTCGCCATCGTGCTGGACGGGCAGGTCGTCTCCCACCCGTACGTGCGCAACGCCATCCCCGGCGGCTCGGCCGTGATCTCCGGCAGCTTCAGCCAGGCGGAGGCGCAGAACCTCGCCAACGTGCTGAGCTTCGGCGCGCTGCCGCTGGAGTTCACCACGGACGACGTCACCACCGTCTCGCCGCAGCTCGGCGGCGACCAGCTGAAGGCGGGCCTGATCGCCGGCCTCATCGGCATGGTGCTGGTGGTCCTCTACTCGCTGGTCTACTACCGCGGCCTCGGCCTGGTCTCGATCGCGGGTCTGATCGTCTCGGCGATCCTGACCTACTCGATCATGAGCCTGCTCGGCGCGGGGATCGGCTTCGCGCTGAACCTGCCGGCCGTCTGCGGCGCGATCGTCGCGATCGGTATCACCGCGGACTCCTTCATCGTCTACTTCGAGCGCATCCGCGACGAGGTCCGCGAGGGCGCCCCGCTGCGCCCGGCGGTCCAGCGGGCCTGGCCGCGCGCCCGGCGCACCATCCTGGTGTCGGACTTCGTGTCCTTCCTCTGTGCCGCGGTGCTCTACCTGGTCTCGGTCGGCAAGGTGCAGGGCTTCGCGTTCACGCTGGGCCTGACCACCGCGCTCGACGTCGTGGTGATCTTCCTGTTCACCAAGCCGCTGATCACCCTGCTGGCCCGCCGGAAGTTCTTCTCCGACGGTCACCCGTGGTCGGGCCTGGACCCGAAGCGCCTGGGCGCCCGCCCGCCGCTGCGCAGCACCCGTCGTCGCAGCTCCTCCTCCTCTGCCGCCGTGAAGGAGGCCTGACACCGTGTCGCGCTTCTCCAATCTGGGTCACCGGCTCTACCAGGGCGAGGTCAGCTTCGACTTCGTCGGCCGCCGCAAGCTCTGGTACAGCATCTCCGGCGTGATCGTGCTGGTCGCCGCCGTCGGCCTGGCCATGGGCCTGAAACTCGGCATCGAGTTCAAGGGCGGCTCGGTCTACACCGTCGCCAAGCCGGGGCTGACCATCTCGCAGACGCAGGACGTGGTGGACAAGATCGTCCACTCGCACCCGCTGGTCCAGTCCGTGGACGACGGCAAGAAGATCCGCATCCAGGTCAGCTCCGAGGACCAGGTCTCCTCGGCGGTCTTCACCGACAAGCTGTCCAAGGAGCTCAGCGTCCCGATCGCGGAGATCGACACCCAGGTGATCGGCCCCAGCTGGGGCGAGCAGATCTCCGACAAGGCCCTCACCGGCCTGATCATCTTCATGGTCCTGGTGACGGTCTACCTGGCGATCGCCTTCGAGTGGCGGATGGCGGTGGCCGCCCTGGTCGCCCTCATCCACGACCTCCTGATCACCATCGGGGTGTACGCCCTGGTGGGCTTCGAGGTCACCCCCGGTACGGTGATCGGCTTCCTGACGATCCTCGGGTACTCGCTCTACGACACGGTCGTCGTCTTCGACACCGTGAAGGAGAACGCGAAGGGGCTCACCAAGCAGAACAAGATCACCTACAGCGAGGCGGCCAACGCGGGCCTCAACCAGACCCTGGTCCGCTCGCTGAACACCACGGTGGTCGCCCTGCTCCCGGTGGCGGCGCTGCTGTTCATCGGTGGCGGCCTCCTGGGCGCCGGCACGCTGAACGACATCTCGCTGGCCCTGTTCATCGGTCTCGCCGCCGGTGCCTACTCCTCGATCTGCGTCGCCACCCCGCTGCTCGCGCAGCTCAAGGAGGAGCAGCCGGAGATGAAGGCGCTGGCCAAGCGGGTCGCCCAGCGGCGGGCCGCGGAGGCCAGGAACGCCGCCGCGGAGGCGCGCGGCGAGGCCCCGGAGGGCGAGGAGATCGCCGACGGCGACCTGCCGGCGGGTATGGTCGGTCAGCGCGGCCGGGCGGCCGGCGCCTCGCGTGCCAAGGGCCGTCCGTCCACCAAGCGCTGACGCCCGACCGACCGTGAGGACTCTTCCGTGACCACCGCCGACACCGCCCTGGCCGAGCTGCTGAACAGCCGGATCCGGGACGTTCCGGACTACCCGAAGCCCGGTGTGCTGTTCAAGGACATCGCACCGCTGCTCGCCGACGCCGAGGCCTTCGCGGCCCTCACCCGGGCGCTGGCGGAGCGGGCGACGGCCCTCGGTGCGACCAAGGTGGTGGGCCTGGAGGCGCGCGGCTTCGTGCTGGCGGCCCCGGCGGCCTTCGCGGCCGGGCTCGGCTTCGTGCCGATCCGCAAGGAGGGCAAGCTGCCCGGCGAGGTGTTCCGGCGCTCGTACGAGCTGGAGTACGGCTCGGCGACGCTGGAGGTGCAGTGCGACGCCTTCGCACCCGGTGAGCGGGTGCTGGTGGTGGACGACGTGCTGGCCACCGGCGGGACGATCGGTGCCTCGCTGGACCTGGTCAAGGAGGCCGGCGCCGAGCTGGTGGGCGTCGTGGTGCTGATGGAGCTGGGCTTCCTGGACGGCCGCGAGCGGCTGGCCGGGCACCTGGGCGGCGCGCCGCTGGAGACGCTGGTCACGGTCTGAGGGAAGCGTCCGACGTACGGACGGAGGGCGGCGGTCGGATCATCCGACCGCCGCCCTCCGCGTGTCCGGGGCCGACCGGCTGAACACGGGAGCGCCGGGCTCGGTACCATGAAGGTTCATCCCCTCCCGGTTGTGCGTGATGGTGCGAGCCGCACGAGGGGCCGGCCCGGTGCCCCGAGGAGTGTCCTTGCCCGACGAGGTTGTGCCCACGGCCGAAGCGGCCGCCCCCGAAAACCGTCCCACGCCCTCGGGGGCCACCCCGGCACGCCCGGCGCCGACCTCCTCCCGCCCGGTGGCTCCCGCGAGCCGTCCGTCCTCCTCCGGGGGCATGCGCGCCCGGCTGGCCCGCCTCGGCGGCCAGCGCTCCAGCGTGCTCAACCCCGTCCTGGAGCCGCTGTTCCGCTCGATCCGGGCCAACGACCCCAAGGCCGACCCGGTCCTGCTGCGGGACATCGAGAAGGCGTACGCCGTCGCGGAGAAGTGGCACCGCGGGCAGAAGCGCAAGAGCGGCGACCCGTACATCACCCACCCGCTGGCGGTGGCGACCATCCTGGCCGAGCTGGGCATGGACGCCGCGACCCTGATGGCCGGCCTGCTGCACGACACCGTCGAGGACACCGACTACGGCCTGGAGACCCTGCGCAAGGACTTCGGCGACTCGGTGGCCCTGCTGGTCGACGGCGTCACCAAGCTGGACCGGGTGAAGTTCGGCGAGGCCGCGCAGGCCGAGACCGTCCGCAAGATGGTCGTCGCGATGGCCAAGGACCCGCGCGTCCTGGTGATCAAGCTCGCGGACCGGCTGCACAACATGCGCACCATGCGCTACCTCAAGCGGGAGAAGCAGGAGAAGAAGGCCCGCGAGACGCTGGAGATCTACGCCCCGCTGGCGCACCGGCTGGGCATGAACACCATCAAGTGGGAGCTGGAGGACCTCGCCTTCGCGATCCTCTACCCCAAGATGTACGACGAGATCGTGCGCCTGGTCGCCGAACGCGCCCCCAAGCGGGACGAGTACCTCGCCACCGTCATCGACCAGGTCCAGGGCGACCTGCGCGGCGCCCGGATCACCGCGTCCGTCACCGGCCGGCCGAAGCACTACTACTCGGTCTACCAGAAGATGATCGTCCGGGGCCGGGACTTCGCCGAGATCTACGACCTGGTGGGCATCCGGGTCCTGGTCGACACCGTCCGCGACTGCTACGCGGCGCTGGGCACCATCCACGCGCGGTGGAACCCGGTGCCGGGGCGGTTCAAGGACTACATCGCGATGCCCAAGTTCAACATGTACCAGTCGCTGCACACCACGGTGATCGGTCCCGGGGGCAAGCCGGTCGAGCTGCAGATCCGCACCTTCGACATGCACCGCCGGGCCGAGTACGGCATCGCCGCGCACTGGAAGTACAAGCAGCGCGCGGTGGCCGGCGCCTCCAAGGTCCGCACCGACACCCCCACCCAGACCCGCAAGGACGACAAGGCCGGCGCCGTCAACGAGATGGCCTGGCTGCGGCAGCTGCTGGACTGGCAGAAGGAGACCGAGGACCCGAGCGAGTTCCTGGAGTCGCTGCGCTTCGACCTCTCCAACAACGAGGTCTTCGTCTTCACGCCCAAGGGCGACGTGATAGCGCTGCCGGCCGGTGCCACCCCGGTGGACTTCGCCTTCGCCGTCCACACCGAGGTCGGGTACCGCTGCATAGGGGCGCGGGTCAACGGGCGGCTGGTGCCGCTGGAGTCGACCCTGGAGAACGGCGACAGCGTCGAGGTCTTCACCTCCAAGGCGGAGAACGCCGGCCCCTCCCGGGACTGGCTGGGCTTCGTCAAGTCCCCGCGCGCCCGCAACAAGATCCGCGCCTGGTTCTCCAAGGAGCGCCGCGAGGAGGCGATCGAGCACGGCAAGGAGGCCATCGCCCGGGCGATGCGCAAGCAGGGCCTGCCGATCCAGCGGATCCTGACCGGCGACTCGCTGGTCACCCTGGCCCACGAGATGCGCTACCCGGACATCTCCTCGCTGTACGCGGCGATCGGCGAGGGCCACGTCGCCGCGCAGAACATCGTGCAGAAGCTGGTGCAGGCGCTCGGCGGCGAGGAGGGTGCCACCGAGGACCTGGCCGAGACGGCCACGCCGACGCACGACAACCGCCGGGCGGTGCGCCGCCGGGCCAAGGGCGATCCGGGCGTCATCGTCAAGGGCGTCGAGGACGTCTGGGTCAAGCTGTCGCGCTGCTGCACCCCGGTGCCGGGCGACCCGATCGTCGGCTTCGTCACCCGCGGCAACGGCGTCTCGGTGCACCGCGCCGACTGCGTCAACGTGGAGGCGCTCAGCCAGCAGCCCGAGCGGATGATCGAGGTCGAGTGGGCGGCCACCCAGTCGTCCGTCTTCCTGGTGGCCATCCAGGTCGAGGCGCTGGACCGCTCCCGGCTGCTCTCGGACGTCACCCGGGTCCTCTCCGACCAGCACGTCAACATCCTGTCGGCGGCGGTGCAGACCTCCCGCGACCGGGTGGCGATGAGCCGCTTCACCTTCGAGATGGGCGACCCGAAGCACCTCGGCCACGTGCTGAAGGCGGTCCGCGGCGTGGAGGGCGTCTACGACGTCTACCGGGTCACCTCGGCCCGCAAGTAGCGGGTACGGCGAAGGGCCCCACCGCCTCGGCGGTGGGGCCCTTCGTCAGGTCCGGAGGGCGGCGGATCAGCCGCTGAACTCCTCCTGGCTGCGGTGCGCCTGCTCCAGCAGGGTCTGCACGCCCGCCAGCTCGGACTCCAGCTTGGCGACCTTGCTCGCGTTGCCGGCGGCACGGGCCTTGTCCAGGTCGGCCTGGATCTTCTCGGCCTTGGCCTCGAAGAGGCCGACCATGCCGGCGGCGCGGGCCTTGGCCTCCGGGTTCGAGCGCTTCCACTCGCTGTCCTCGGCCTCGCGGATCGCCCGCTCGACGGTGTTCAGCCGGGCGTCCAGCTTCGGGCGGGCGTCGCGCGGCACGTGCCCGATCGCCTCCCAGCGCTCGTTGACGTCCCGCAGGGCGGCCTTGGCGGCCTTCAGGTCGGTGATCGGCAGGATCGCCTCGGCCTCGGCCGCCAGCGCCTCCTTGAGCTTCTGGTTGCCGACCTGCTCGGCGTCGCGCTCGCTGAACACCGCGGACCGGGCCTGGAAGAAGACGTCCTGGGCGCCGCGGAAACGCGCCCACAGCTCGTCCTCGATGTCCCGCTGGGCGCGCCCGGCGGCCTTCCAGCGCGCCATCAGGTCGCGGTAGCTGGCCGCGGTCTCGCCCCACTCGGTGGAGGAGGAGAGCGCCTCGGCCTCGCTGACCAGCCGCTCCTTGGTGGCCCGGGCCTGGTCGCGCTCGGCGTCCAGGGTCGCGAAGTGGGCCTTGCGGTGCTTCGAGAAGACCGAGCGGGCGTGCGAGAACCGGTGCCACAGCTCGTCGTCGCTCTTGCGGTCCAGCCGGGGCAGGCCCTTCCAGGTGTCCACCAGCGCGCGCAGCCGGTCCCCGGCCTCCCGCCACTGGGTGGACTCGGCGAGCCGCTCGGCCTCGGCGACCAGCTCCTCCTTGGCCGTACGGGTCTCGTCCTGGGCCTTGGCGCGGGCCGCCTTGCGCTCCTCGCGGCGGCTCTCGATATCACCGGCGAGCGTGTCCAGCCGCTTGGCCAGCGCGTCCAGGTCGCCGACCGCGTGCCCCTCGGTCACCTGCGCGCGCAGGTGGTCCAGCGCGGTCTGGGCGTCCTTGGCGGCCAGGTCGGTGGTGCGCACCCGCTTCTCCAGCAGGCCGATCTCCACCTCGATGCCCTGGTACTTGCGCTCGAAGTAGGCGAGAGCCTCCTCGGGCGAGCCGGCCTGCCAGGAACCCACGACGCGTTCGCCGTCGGCCGTCCTGACGTAGACCGTGCCCTGCTCGTCGACACGGCCCCACGGGTCGCTGCTCATAGCGCGTCCTCCACATGACGTCGCGCCCGCGCCGGAGCGGGACGCGTACGTCGTCCACAGTTGATGTGCGGCGGACCGATGGGCCCGCCGTCCCGTCCGCCGTGCTTTGCTGCCGAGGGTGACGGCCGGCGGGTCTGGGCACCCTACACAACGCCAACATAGGCGACCAGGACCGGTGCTGTCCGCATCCGGGCCGGGCGATTTCGGGCCGGCACCGCGCCGGGGCGCCGCGCGGGCGTCCGCGGGGCGGTCCCGGTGCCGGTCAACCCTTCGCGGCGGTCACCGAGTTGAGGGTGACGTCGGCCATCGGGTGACCGTCCGTCCCGCCCTCCAGGGTGCCCGCGGCGGCGATCTTCTGGAGCACGTCCAGACCGCCGGTGATCTTGCCGAACGGGGTGTAGTTCGGGCCGAGCTGGGTGTCCTTGTAGACCAGGAAGAACTGGCTCCCGTTGGTGCCCGGGCCGGAGTTGGCCATCGCCAGGGTGCCCGCCGGGTACGTCGCGCCGGTCAGGTTCTCGTCGGCGAACTTGTAGCCGGGACCGCCGGTGCCGCCCGGGTTGGTCGCGCTGGCGGTCGGGTCGCCGCACTGCAGCACGAAGATGCCGCCGGTGGTCAGCCGGTGGCACTTGGTGTGGTCGAAGTACTGCTCGCCGGCCAGGAAGGCGAAGGAGTTCACCGTGTGCGGTGCCTTGGCCGCGTCC
The DNA here is from genome assembly GCF_055561235.1 of Kitasatospora sp. NPDC022856. Taxonomy (NCBI): domain Bacteria; kingdom Bacillati; phylum Actinomycetota; class Actinomycetes; order Kitasatosporales; family Streptomycetaceae; genus Kitasatospora; species Kitasatospora sp. NPDC022856. The sequence goes on from NZ_JBVHHE010000009.1 coordinate 137,802, forward strand.
AGCGAGAGCGTCACCTTGCCGCAGTTGGTGTCCAGCGTCGCCGTGTACTTGCCGGCGGCGTCGACGCTCATGGCCGGCTCGGCCTTCCACTGCTTGCCGTTCGGCGCGCCCGGCGCCGGGTCGGCGCAGCCCTCGACCGGCGTGCGGGTCGGGGTGGTGGGCTCGTCGGTGGCGGTCGGCGCGGTCGGCGCGGTCGGCGGCGCCGCCGCGGTGTCCTTCTTGTCGTCCGAGGTGAAGGCACCCGTGCCCACCAGGACACCGCCGCCCGCCAGCACCACCACGGCGAGCGCGCTGCCGAGGATCGTGTTGCGACGCCGGCGCGCGGCGTGCATCTCGGCCCGGCGCTTCGCCTGGCGCTCGTACTTCTCGCGGGCGAGCTGCCGCCGCCGCTGTTCGCTGCTGACCACCGGCCGTGTCTCCTACATGGGTGCTGTCGTACTGGGGGCTGTCCGGCCCCTCCGGCCCGGGGGCGGGGAGGGATCGTGTGCGGATGCTGGAGCGGATCATCGCATCCATCGGCGGCCAAGTGTAGGGACCGCGGCTGTAAGAACCCGGTGAACCCGTCGGGACGGAGTGGACCTGTCCCGCCTATCTGGTTCGCAACCGGACCCGGAGCGCCGGTAGGCTTCCGTTACATCTCATCGTGTAGCCGCATCCCGCAGCCGCCACGGCCGACCCGAATCACGAAGGACGCGCGTTGTTCATCGCCGGATTCCCCGCTGGAGCCTGGGGCACCAACTGCTACCTGGTCGCACCGGCCGCCGGCGAGGAGTGCGTCATCGTGGACCCGGGCCACCAGGCCGCCCGCGGCGTGGAGGAGCTGGTCCGCGAGCACCGGCTGAAGCCGGTCGCGGTGGTCCTCACCCACGGCCACATCGACCACGTCGCCTCGGTGGTCCCGGTCTGCGGCGCGCGCGGCGTCCCGGCCTGGATCCACCCCGAGGACCGCTACATGATGGCCGACCCGGAGAAGGCGCTCGGCCGCTCGCTCGGCACCCAGCTGATGGGCGAGCTCACCGTCGGCGAGCCCGACGACGTGCGCGAGCTCACCGACGGCAGCGTGCTGGAGCTGGCCGGCCTGAAGCTCACCGTCGACCACGCGCCCGGCCATACCAAGGGGTCGGTGACGTTCCGGACGCCCGGCGCCGAGGACCTCCCCCCGGTGCTGTTCTCGGGCGACCTGCTCTTCGCCGGCTCCATCGGGCGCACGGACCTCCCGGGCGGGGACGGCGACGCGATCCTGCGGTCGCTGGCCCGGGTGTGCCTGCCCCTCGACGACGCGACCGTGGTCCTCTCCGGCCACGGCGGACAGACCACCATCGGCCGCGAGCGCGCCACCAACCCCTACCTCCGACAGGCGGCGGGAGCGCTCGGCGCTCCGGCCTTCCCGCGACGAGGAATGTGACGGAAGAGAAGTTGAGCACCTTCACCGCCCCCAAGGGCACCTACGACCTGCTGCCCCCCAGCTCCGCGACCTTCCTGGCGATCCGCGAGCGGATCGCCGCGCCGGCCCGCCGGGCCGGCTACGGCTACATCGAGACCCCGGTCTTCGAGGACGTGAAGCTCTTCTCCCGCGGCGTCGGCGAGTCCACCGACATCGTCAGCAAGGAGATGTACAACCTCACCACCAAGGGCGGCGACGAGCTCGCGCTGCGCCCCGAGGGCACCGCCTCGGTGCTGCGCGCCGCGCTCCAGGCCAACCTGCACAAGCAGGGCAACCTGCCGGTCAAGCTCTGGTACTCCGGCTCCTACTACCGCTACGAGCGGGCGCAGAAGGGTCGCTACCGCCAGTTCTCGCAGGTCGGCGCCGAGGCGATCGGCGCCGAGGACCCGGCGCTGGACGCCGAGCTGATCATCCTGGCCGACGACGCCTTCCGCTCGCTGGGCCTGCGCGACTACTCGCTGCTGCTCAACAGCCTCGGCGACAAGCAGTGCCGCCCGGTCTACCGGGCCGCGCTGGTGGAGTTCCTGGCCGGCCTCGACCTGGACGACGACACCCGCCGCCGGGCCGAGATCAACCCGCTGCGCGTGCTGGACGACAAGCGCGAGTCGGTGCAGGCCCAGCTCGGCGGCGCGCCGATGCTGCGCGACTTCCTCTGCGAGGAGTGCAAGGCCTACGACGAGAAGGTCCGCGAGCTGCTGACCGCCAACGGGGTGGCCTTCACCGACGACCCCAAGCTGGTCCGCGGCCTGGACTACTACACCCGTACCACCTTCGAGTTCGTCCACAACGGCCTCGGCGCGCAGTCCGCGATCGGCGGCGGCGGCCGCTACGACGGGCTCTCCGAGATGATCGGCGGCCCCGCGCTGCCGTCCGTCGGCTGGGCCCTCGGGGTGGACCGCAGCTACCTGGCGATGGAGGCCGAGGGCGTCGTCCTCGACCTGCCGGCCGCCACCTCCGTCTACGCCGTCGCGCTCAGCGACCAGGCCAAGAACGTCCTCTTCGCCAAGGTGGTCGAACTGCGCCGCGCGGGCGTCGCCACCGACCTCGCCTTCGGCGTCAAGGGCATCAAGAACGCGATGAAGTCCGCGGACCGTTCCGGCGCCCGCTTCGCCGTGCTCGCCGGTGACCGGGACCTCGCCGACGGCGTCGTCCAGCTCAAGGACATGACCACCGGCGAGCAGAACCCCGTCGCCCTCGACGCTCTCGTCACCACCCTGAAGGAGAAGCAGCTGTGATCCGCACGCACGACGCGGGCACGCTCCGCCCGGAGCACGCAGGCACCACCGTCACCCTGGCCGGCTGGGTCGCCCGCCGCCGAGACCACGGCGGCGTGGCCTTCATCGACCTGCGGGACGCCTCCGGCACCGTGCAGATCGTGGTCCGCGACCTCGACTCGGTGCACGGCCTGCGTGCCGAGTACTGCGTCAAGGTCGTCGGCGACGTCCGCGTGCGGCCCGAGGGCAACGAGAACCCGGACATCCCGACCGGCGCCGTCGAGGTCGTGGTCAGCGAGATCGAGGTGCTCTCCGAGGCCGCCCCGCTGCCCTTCCCGGTCGCCGAGTACGAGCCCGGTACGGTCAACGAGGAGGTCCGCCTCCGCTACCGCTACCTGGACCTGCGCCGCGAGGGCCCGGCCAAGGGCCTGCGCCTGCGCTCCAAGGTCAGCAACATCATCCGCCGGGTGATGGAGGAGAACGACTACCTCGACATCGAGACGCCGTACCTCACCCGCTCCACCCCCGAGGGCGCCCGCGACTTCCTCGTCCCGGTCCGCCTGCAGCCCGGCCACTGGTACGCGCTGCCGCAGTCGCCCCAGCTGTTCAAGCAGCTGCTGATGGTGGCCGGCATGGAGCGGTACTACCAGATCGCGCGCTGCTTCCGCGACGAGGACTTCCGCGCCGACCGCCAGCCGGAGTTCACCCAGCTGGACATCGAGGCCTCCTTCGTCGACCAGGAGGACATCCTGGCCCTCGGCGAGAAGATCATCGGTGCGATCTGGCGCGACGTGCACGGGTACGAGATCCCCAACCCGCTGCCCCGGATGAGCTACGCGGACGCGATGGGCCGCTACGGCTCGGACAAGCCGGACGTCCGCTTCGGCCAGGAGCTCACGGACCTCACCGAGTACTTCAAGGGCACCTCGTTCCGCGTGTTCCAGGCCCCGTACGTCGGCGCCGTGGTCATGCCCGGCGGTGCCTCGCAGCCGCGCAAGCAGCTCGACGCCTGGCAGGACTGGGCCAAGGCGCGCGGCGCCCGGGGCCTCGCCTACGTGCTGATCGACGCCGAGACCGGCGAGCTGCGCGGCCCGGTCGCCAAGAACCTCTCCGAGGAGCACCTGGCAGGCCTGGCCGCCGCCGCCGGGGCCAAGAACGGTGACGCGATCTTCTTCGCGGCCGGCAAGGAGCGCCCCTCGCAGGAGCTGCTCGGCGCCGCCCGCCTGGAGATCGGCCGCCGCTGCGAGCTGATCGACGAGTCCCGCTGGGCCTTCCTCTGGGTCGTCGACTTCCCGATGTTCGAGCCGATCGAGGACGACAAGGGCGAGTTCCAGGGCTGGCACGCGGTGCACCACCCGTTCACCGCCCCGACCGCCGAGTCGCTCGCCACCTTCGACACCGACCCGGGTTCGGCGCTCTCCAACGCCTACGACCTGGTCCTCAACGGCTCGGAGCTGGGCGGCGGTTCGATCCGTATCCACCAGCGGGACGTGCAGAAGCGGGCGTTCGACGCGATCGGCCTCTCCGAGGAGGAGGCGGCCTCGCAGTTCGGCTTCCTGCTGGACGCCTTCAACTACGGCCCGCCGCCGCACGGCGGTGTCGCCTTCGGCCTGGACCGCGTCGTCACGCTGCTGGGCGGGTACGACACCATCCGCGACGTCATCGCGTTCCCGAAGACGTCCACCGGCGGTGACCCGCTGACCGGTGCCCCGACCCCGATCACCCCGGCGCAGCGTCGCGAGGCCGGCGTCGACGCCCAGCCGAAGGTCCGCGAGGACGCCAAGTCCTCCGAGGTCAAGCCCGAGGCCCAGCCCCAGGCCTGACGTCCAATCGGCTAATCTTTCACGGCCCCGGACGGCGCACCCGCCGTCCGGGGCCGGTCCACAACGGTGTGCGACGGAGAGAGGCTCCCCCCATGAAGGTCACCACCAGAATCGAGTGTCCCGAGGACGCACCCGCCACCAGACGGGTCCACATGGCGGCCTTCCCCGGCCCCGACGAGGCCGATCTGGTGGACGCGCTGCGCCGCGACCCCGCCTGGCTGCCCGAGCTGTCCGTGGTGGCGGTGGACGAGGCCGGGCTGGTGGTCGGCCACGCGCTGCTCACCCGGCTGGCGGTCGGCGACGGCCGGGGCCTGGCGCTCGCGCCCGTCGCGGTCGCCCCGGAGTGGCAGCGCAAGGGCGTCGGCGAGCTGGTCGTCCGGGCCGCGCTGACGGCCGCGGAGGAGGCGGCGGAGAAGCTCGTCGTCGTCCTCGGCGATCCGGACTACTACGGCAGGTTCGGCTTCGCGCCGGCGGGCCGGCACGAGGTCACCGGCCCGTTCGAGGTGCCGGAGGCCTACTTCCAGACACTCGCCCTGCCGGCCTACGACGGCGGTCCGCGCGGGCTCTGCCGCTACCCGGAGCCCTTCGAGGCGGTCTGACCCGGTCCGGCCCGCCCCCGTACGCGCCGGACCGGCTCCGTCCGGCTCACTCCGCCTGGCCCGGGACCGCCGGGCCGGCCGAGAACCCGACCGTGGCCCGGCAGCTGCGCACGAACGCGGCCATGGCGGGCGACAGTTCGCGGCCCATCGGCCAGTAGAGCCCGACCAGGCTCGGGCTGAGCCCCCGCACCGGCCGGTACGCGATGTCCTCCCGCGCCGCCAGCCTGCTCATCGCCTCCGGGGCGAAGCCGACGCCCTGACCGCACACCACCGCGGCCAGCCACTCGTCGGAGTTGTGCGCCACCGCGCCGATCCGCACCGGTCGCCCGCGCCGTTCCGGGACCGACAGCCAGTAGTCGCGCCAGTGCCCGGCCTCCAGCGGGATCGCGACGAAGGGCTCGTCCAGCAGGTCCTCGAACCGGATCACCTGGTGGCCCGCCAACCGGTGCCCGGCCGGCAGCGCCACACAGCGCGGCTCCTCGCCCAGCACCGCGACGTTGTACTGCTCGGAGAGCGACGGCGGGGCGTGCCAGAGCGTCAGGTCGATCTCCCCGGTGGCGAGCCCCGAGGTCGGGTCGAACCAGTTGTTCTGCCGCAGCTCCACCTGCCAGCCGGGCATCCGCCGGGCGAAGTCCGTCACCGTGCTGCGGGTCATCAGGTTGATGCTGCCGCCCTCGAAGCCCACCCGCAGCGTCGAGCCCTGCTCGGCCGCCGCCGCCCGGGTGGCGCGCAGCGCGTCGTCCCAGCCGGCCAGCATCGGCCCGGTGCGCTCGGCCAGGGCCCGGCCGGCGTGGGTGGGCGCCATGCCCCGGCGCGAGCGCTCGAACAGTTCCACCCCGAGCAGCGCCTCCAGCTGGCGGATCTGCTTGGTGAGGGTCGGCTGCGAGACGAACAGCCGGGCCGCGGCGGCCGTCAGCTGGCCCTCCTCGCAGACCGCGGCGAAGCTCCGCAGCAGTCGGGTGTCCACATCCATGCCCCAAGGTTATGGAACGGGATATTGGACCGGCCCGGCAGGTCTACGACAGGGTTGATCACTCGGCCCTCGCGGGCCGGCCACGGGGGAGTCCGGCAGCGGCGGTTCAGGGGGCCGCCGCTGCCGGGCCGGCGCCCCGGCCTGCGGGAACCCGGGGTTGCGCCTACGGTGAGTGCTCATCAGCCTTTGCCGAACGGAGGCACCCAGGTGGCAGCCAAGGCCGAGCGCGATCCCGGTACCGGCCCGGAGCACCGGCGGGAGCGGCTCGCGAAGAAGCCGTACGAGCGGGAGCTGCTGAGGCTCCAGAACGAGCTGGTGAAGCTCCAGGAGTGGGTGCGGGCCGAGGGCGCCCGGCTGGTGGTCGTCTTCGAGGGGCGCGACGCGGCCGGCAAGGGCGGCGCGATCAAGCGGGTGACGGAGTACCTGAACCCGCGCATCGCCCGGGTGGCGGCGCTGCCCACGCCCACCGAGCGCCAGCGGACCCAGTGGTACTTCCAGCGCTACGTCGAGCAGTTGCCGGCCGCGGGGGAGATCGTGCTGTTCGACCGCAGCTGGTACAACCGGGCCGGGGTCGAGCGGGTGATGGGCTTCTGCACGGACGAGCAGTACTGGCAGTTCCTGCACCAGTGCCCGATGTTCGAGCGGATGCTGATCGAGTCGGGCACCCTGCTGCGCAAGTACTGGTTCTCGGTCAGCGACACCGAGCAGCAGCGGCGGTTCCGGGACCGGCTGGAGGACCCGATGCGGCGGTGGAAGCTCTCGCCGATGGACGTCGAGTCGGTCAGCCGCTGGGAGGACTACTCGCGGGCCAAGGACGAGATGTTCGTCTACACCGACATCCCGGACTCGCCGTGGAACGTGGTGGAGAGCGACGACAAGCGGCGGGCCCGGATCAACATGATCGCCCACCTGCTCTCGACCGTCCCGTACCACGAGGTGGCCCCGCGGCGGATCGAGCTGCCGGCCCGCCCGGAGACGCGCGGCTACCAGCGGCCGCCGCGGGACCTGCAGAAGTACGTACCGGACCACTCGGCGCGGATCGGGTAGGCCCGGCCGCCCGGGAGCTCCGCGGGGCCGCCGGGGCGCGGCGGCCGGGCCGGGGTGTCGGTCGGCTCGCATAGGCTTCCGGTGTGGACGAACCGGACCTCTTCACCGCCGCCGCCGAGGAACGCCAGGCCAAGGAGCCCGGCCGGGCCCCGCTGGCCGTGCGGATGCGCCCGCGCACCCTGGACGAGGTCGCCGGGCAGCGGCAGCTGCTGAAGGCGGGCTCGCCGCTTCGCCGGCTGGTCTCGGGCTCGCGCGGCCCGGCGGCGACCAGTTCGGTGATCCTCTGGGGGCCGCCCGGTACCGGCAAGACCACCCTGGCGCACGTGATCAGCCAGTCCGTCGAGGGCCGCTTCGTGGAGCTGTCCGCGATCACCGCGGGCGTCAAGGAGGTCCGCGCGGTGATCGACGGCGCCCGCCGGGCGGTCGGCATGAACGGCAGGGAGACGGTGCTCTTCCTGGACGAGATCCACCGCTTCTCCAAGGCCCAGCAGGACTCGCTGCTGCCCGCCGTGGAGAACCGCTGGGTCACCCTGATCGCGGCCACCACCGAGAACCCGTACTTCTCGGTGATCTCCCCGCTGCTGTCGCGCTCGCTGCTGCTCACGCTGGAGTCGCTGACGGACGAGGACATCCGCGCCCTGCTGCACCGCGCGGTGGCCGACGAGCGCGGTCTGGAGGGCGCGCTGGAGCTCACCCCGGAGGCCGAGGACCACCTGGTCCGGCTGGCCGGCGGGGACGCCCGGCGGGCGCTCACCACGCTGGAGGCGGCCGCCGGGGCGGCGCTGGAGAAGGGCGAGGCGAGCATCACGCTGGCCACCACCGAGACGGCCGTGAACCAGGCCGCGGTGCGCTACGACAAGGACGGCGACCAGCACTACGACGTGGCCAGCGCGCTGATCAAATCGATCCGGGGCAGTGACGTGGACGCCACCCTGCACTACCTGGCCCGGATGATCGAGGCGGGGGAGGACCCGCGGTTCATCGCCCGGCGGCTGATGATCTCGGCCAGCGAGGACGTCGGCCTGGCCGACCCGACGGCGCTGGCCACGGCGGTCGCGGCGGCCCAGGCGGTGGCGCTGATCGGCTTCCCGGAGGCGCGGATCATCCTCTCCCAGGCGGCGATCGCGCTGGCGCTGGCGCCCAAGTCCAACGCCGCCTACCTGGCGATCGACGCGGCGCTGGCGGACGTCCGGCAGGGCCTGGCGGGCGCGGTGCCGCCGCACCTGCGGGACGCGCACTACGGCGGCGCGGGCAAGCTCGGGCACGGCCAGGGCTACCAGTACCCGCACGATCTGCCGGAGGGCATCGCGGCGCAGCAGTACGCGCCGGACGCCGTGCACGGCAAGGCGTACTACCGGCCGACCCGGCACGGCGGGGAGGCCCGGTACGCGGACATCGTGGAGTGGACCAGGGGTCGGCTCAAGGGCGAGTGATCGGCGGGTATACTCGTCCGGAGTGCCGTGTCCCGGGCGCGGCGGCAGGGGAGACCCTGACCGACCGGCCGCACCAGCGGGGCAATGGCCGTGGTCTCCTCCGGGAGGCCCCAGGAGCGTCGCGCACCGTTTCGGTGTCGCGTGCAGCCCACCAACCCAGGTTCGGTGGGCCACTCGTGTGCTTGCACATCCGTGCCCGGTCGTGGAGAGCGGCTGATCGCACTGCCCCCGGGCGGTGCGGTTGTCTCCGGACCGCGAGAAGCGACCTCCGTCAACACCTGGTGAAGCCGTATTCGTAAGCAAGGAAGGTTTGGTTCATGGCGAACCAGAAGCGTCCCAAGGTCAAGATCGCGCGTGCGCTCGGCGTGCCGCTGACCCCGAAGTCCGTCAAGTACTTCGAGGCCCGCCCGTACCCGCCCGGCCAGCACGGCCGTGGCCGCAAGCAGAACTCGGACTACAAGGTCCGTCTGCTCGAGAAGCAGCGTCTGCGCGCCCAGTACGACCTGAGCGAGAAGCAGATGGCGCGCGCGTTCGACCGCGCGAAGAAGGCCGAGGGCAAGACCGGTGAGGCGCTCGTCGCCGAGCTGGAGACCCGTCTGGACTCCCTGGTGCTGCGTTCGGGCATTGCCCGCACCATCTACCAGGCCCGTCAGATGGTCGTCCACGGTCACATCGAGGTCAACGGCGGCAAGGTCAACAAGCCGTCGTACCAGATGAAGCCGGGCTTCGTCGTGACCGTTCGCGAGCGCAGCAAGGAGAAGGTCCCGTTCCAGGTCGCCCGTGAGGGTGGCTACGCGGGCGAGGGCCAGACCCCGAAGTACCTCGAGGTCAACCTGAAGGCCCTGGCCTTCCGCCTGGACCGCGCGCCGCAGCGCAAGGAGGTCCCGGTGATCTGCGACGAGCAGCTCGTCGTCGAGTACTACTCGCGCTGACCCGCGAGCGGTACGCCTGCCGTACCCAGCGAGCCCCCGTCGCCTTTCGAGGCGGCGGGGGCTCGTCCCGTTCCCGGGTGCTCCCGGGTTGTGCTCAGTCGTCCTCGCCGGTCATCGCGGCGGCCAGCCGCAGGTGCGGGCGGGCCTCCTCGGCGCGGCCCTGGCGCTCCAGGGTCCGGCCCAGCATCAGCCGGGCGTAGTCCTCGGCCGGGTGGGCGTCCAGGATCCGGCGCAGCTCGGCCTCGGCGCGGGAGAGCTGGGCCGAGTGGAAGTAGCTGCGGGCCAGCAGCAGCCGGACGGACAGGTTGGCCGGCTCCTCGGCGAGGACGCCCTCCAGCATGCGGGCGGCGTCGGTGTACGCCTTGGAGTCGAAGTAGAACGTCGCGAGGCGGTACTCGTCGGCGGTGTTGGTGGCCACGATTGCTCCTTCCGGGCGTCCGCCCGGCGGGGGTGCCGGGAGGTGCCGACCGGTGTAGCAATGGACAAGATTCAACTATTCCTGGCCGGTGCGGGGTGCGGCGCCGGCGGCACCGGGAAGGGGTCCGGCAGCCGGCCCGGACCGCCCGCGCGGCCGTCGCCGCCGAGCGCCCGGTGGACGGCGGCGTCGAGGTCCAGCCGGGCACCGCGGTCGAAGCACTCGGTGAACTCCTGCTCGGTCAGCCCGGCCCTGGCCCGCTCCTCGCAGTGCCGGTGGGGGCCGTTGAAGGCGCGCGAGCCGAAGAACGGCTTGCCCACCGCCTGCCAGATCCGGTGCGCGGCGCCCTGCAGCACCCGGGCCTCGCGCAGGTCGCCCGGCCGGCCGGGCCCGGTGGGCTCGGTCTCCAGCAGCGCCAGCAGGTCGATCGCCAGCACGATGCCCAGCAGGTCGTGGAAGAGGTGGTTGAGCCGGACGCTCTCGCGGGCCCGCGCGCGGGCCAGCCGGACCTCGCCGTCCAGCCAGTGCGAGTACCCGAGCGCGTAGAGCCCGTAGGCGTACGCCCACTGCTCGCCGTGCTCCTCGCAGAGCTCGCGGACCTCGCCGAGCCAGAACTCGCCGCTGTCCTGGTCGCCCTGGAACAGGTAGGCGATGCCCAGCTCGAACATGGCCATCAGGACGTTGCTGTTGAGCTCGCCGATCGTCCGGTAGTGCCAGAGCGCCTCCTCGAAGAGCTCGGCGGCACGGGCCGGCTCGTCCCCGATCAGCGCGGCGCAGCCCTGCCGGTGGACGGCGTAGGCGAGCGCCCGGTCGTCGCCGGTGTCCAGCGCCTGGCGGCGGCACTCCTCCAGGGCCGGGCGGGCGGTGAGCAGGTCGCCCTGGAGGGTCGCCATGTACCCGGTGACCCAGAGCGCCTTGGCGCGGGCCTCGGTCGGCTCGGGGTCGAGGGCGAGCGCGCGGTCCAGCCAGTGCCGGCCCTCGCCGAGGTGGCCGCAGCCGACCCAGTAGAACCAGAGCGTGCTCGCCAGCAGCAGGGCGAGCTGCTCCTCGCCCGGTTCGGCCAGGCAGAACTCCAGCGCCGCGCGCAGGTTGGGGTGGGCGAGCTCGGTGCGCTCGGCGGTCTCCGCCTGCCGGGGGCCGAACCACTCGACCTCGCCCCAGGTGGCCACGCCCAGGTACCAGTCCCGGTGGCGGCGCCGCAGCCGCTGCTCCTCACCGGTCGAGCGCAGCCACCGCAGGCCGTACTCGCGCAGGGTGTCCAGCAGTCCGAACCTGACGCCGCCCCCCTCCTCGGCCGGCCGGCCGGGGGCCGACACCCGGAGCAGCACCGACTTGTTGATCAGCTCGGACACCAGGTCGAGCAGGTCGTCCGGTGCGATGCCGTCGCCGGCGCAGACGTACTCGGCGGCCTCCAGGTCGAAGCTCCCCGCGAAGACCGAGAGCCGGGCCCAGAGCAAACGTTCCTGCGGCGTGCAGAGTTCGTGACTCCACCCGATGGTCGTGCGAAGCGTCTGGTGGCGCGGCAGCGCCGTCCGGGCGCCGCCGGTGAGCACGCGGAACCGGTCGCCCAGCCGGGCGTCGATCTGCGCGACCGAGAGCGATCGCAGCCGGCCGGCCGCCAGCTCGACGGCCAGCGGGATGCCGTCCAGCCGGCGGCAGAGCTGGGCGATCCCCTCGGCGGAGGCCGCGGTGATCTCGAAGGAGGGCAGCACCGCCCGGGCCCGGTCGGCGAACAGCCGCACCGCGTCCGGCAGTACGCCGGGGCCGACCGGGCCCACCGGCAGCGGCGCCAGGACGAGCAGGTGCTCGCCCGGGGCGCGCAGCGCCGCCCGGCTGGTGGCCAGCACCCGCAGGCCGGGCAGTGCCCGCAGCAGGGCGTCGACCAGGTCCGCGCAGGCGTCCACCAGGTGCTCGCAGCCATCCAGCACGATCAGCGTCCGGCGCCCGGCGAGCTGCTCGGTCAGCACGTCCAGCGGCGGCCGGGGGGTGCCGTCGGTCAGCCGCAGCGCCTCCAGCACGGCGTGGCCGAGCAGCAGCGGGTCCTGCACGGGAGCGACCTCGACCAGCCAGGTGCCGTCCGGGAAGGCGCCGGCCGCCCGGGCCGCCGCGCGCAGGGCCAGTCGGCTCTTGCCCACGCCGCCCGGGCCGGTCACCGTGACCAGCCGCGCGGCGGCCAGCAGCCGGGCCAGCTCGGTCAGCTCCCGCTGCCGGCCGACGAAGCTGGTCACCTCGGCCGGAAGCCGGCCGGGCGCCGGCTCCCGCCGCGCCGCCCCCGCTCCGGGCCGTGCTGTCGGGTCCGCGGCCAAGCGCTGCTCCCGTCTCCGGGCCCGGACCGTCGCGGTTCGGGCATGCCCGCAGGCCGCCCCGGCGACGGCCCGTCCGGCAGAACGAGGTGACCGGCCGGTAGGTTACGCGCGCGGCTCGTACACCGGACCGGATCCGCGGGGACGGGCCCGGGGACGCCCCGGCCGATATCCGGTCCGGAAACCGGCCGTGGTCGCGATAGGGTCTCCTTCGGAGAACAGCAAGGCGAGGGAGCGCACAAGGTGTCCGTGGGAGAGCTGGCCGGCTTGCTCGTCGCCGTGTTCTGGGCGGTCCTGGTCACCCTGCTCGCCGTCGTGCTGGTGCACCTCTCGCGGGTGCTCAAGGAGGCCGCCGTCCTGGTCTCCGCCGTGACCGAGCAGGCCGTGCCGCTGCTGACCGAGGCCGGAGCCGCCGTGCGCAGCGCCAACGAGCAGCTGGAGCGGGTCGACGAGATCACCGCCAACGTCCAGGACGCCGCCGCCAACGCCCAGGCGCTCTCCTCCACCGTCGCGGCCACCCTGGGCGGGCCGCTGGTCAAGGTCGCGGCCTTCAGCTACGGCGTCCGCAAGGCCGTCGCCAAGCAGAACGGCACCGTGACGCTGCCCACCCAGCCGAGCGAGCGCGAGGAGCTGGCCCGGCTGATCCGGGCCGAGGTGCGCGCCGCGACGACGGCCAAGAGCGGCCTGCTCGCCCGGGTCCGGCGCGCGGTGAGGGGCTGACGGCATGGTGCGACGCATCTTCTGGATGGCGGTCGGCGCCGGTGCCACCGTCTGGGCCATGAACAAGGCCAACGAGGCCGTGCACCGGCTCACCCCGGACAGCCTCTCCGGCACCGCCGCGCGCGGCGCGCTGCACCTGGGCGACGCGGCCAAGCGGTTCGCCCAGGACGTGAAGGCGGGCATGGCCGAGCGCGAGGAGCAGCTGCGCGAGGACCTCGGACTGGACGGCACCGCCGTCGTCGAGCCCCGGCGCCGGGTCCTGCGCGGCGAGCCGCAGTACCGAGCTATCTCGGCGGCGCCCGGCAGCCCGGCCGCCGCCCTGCCTCCGTCCAGCAGCGCCCGCGCATCGTCCGACGGTGCGCGCACCACCCCAGCCATCGAAAAGACGCCCGGCCGCGCACTGCCGCAGCCGGGCGGTACCCCGAACCGGAAGGACCACTAATGGAGTCGGCAGAGATCCGCCGCCGCTGGCTGCGCTTCTTCGAGGAGCGCGGCCACACCGTCGTTCCGTCGGCGTCCCTGGTCGCCGACGACCCCACCCTGCTGCTGGTCAACGCCGGCATGGTGCCCTTCAAGCCGTACTTCCTCGGCGAGGTCAAGCCGCAGTTCTCCCGGGCCACCAGCGTCCAGAAGTGCGTGCGCACCCTGGACATCGAGGAGGTCGGGAAGACCACCCGGCACGGCTCCTTCTTCCAGATGTGCGGCAACTTCTCCTTCGGCGACTACTTCAAGGAAGGGGCCATCAAGTTCGCGTGGGAGCTGCTCACCACTCCCGTCGCGGACGGCGGCTACGGCCTGGAGAAGGAGAAGCTCTGGATCACCGTCTACAAGGACGACGACGAGGCCGAGCAGATCTGGCGCGACGTCATCGGCGTGCCCTCCGAGCGCATCCAGCGCCTCGGCATGAAGGACAACTTCTGGTCGATGGGCGTCCCCGGCCCGTGCGGCCCGTGCTCGGAGATCAACTACGACCGCGGCCCCGCGTACGGCGAGGAGGGCGGCCCCGCCGTCAACGGCGAGCGCTACCTGGAGATCTGGAACCTGGTCTTCATGCAGTACGAGCGCGGCCACGGTGACGGCAAGGACGGTTTCGAGATCCTCGGCGACCTGCCGAGCAAGAACATCGACACCGGCCTCGGCCTGGAGCGCCTCGCCGCCATCCTGCAGGGCGTCGACAACCTCTTCGAGATCGACACCAGCCGGATGATCCTCGACCGCGCCGCCGAGCTGACCGGTCACACCTACGGCGCCGACCACAAGTCGGACGTCTCGCTGCGCGTGGTCACCGACCACATCCGCACCGCGCTGATGCTGATCGGCGACGGTGTCACCCCCGGCAACGAGGGCCGCGGCTACGTGCTGCGCCGCATCCTGCGCCGCGCCATCCGCAACATGCGCCTGCTGGGCGCCACCGGCCAGGTCGCGAAGGACCTGACCGACGTCGCGATCAAGGCGATGGCCCCGCAGTACCCGGAGCTGGAGGCCGACCGCAAGCGCATCGAGACGGTCGTCAGCGGCGAGGAGGCGGCCTTCCTGCAGACCCTGAAGGCCGGCACCACCCTGCTGGACACCGCGGTCACCGAGACCAAGCAGTCCGGCGGCGCGGTGCTCTCCGGCGAGCAGGCGTTCAAGCTGCACGACACCTACGGGTTCCCGATCGACCTGACCCTGGAGATGGCCGAGGAGCAGGGCCTCCAGGTCGACGAGGCCGGCTTCCGCCGCCTCATGCAGGAGCAGCGGGACCGTGCCAAGGCCGACGCCAAGGCCAAGAAGATGGGCCACGCCGACGTCGCCGCGTACCGCGAGGTCGCCGACAAGTCCGGCGCCAGCGTCTTCACCGGCTACAACCTCACCGAGGGCGAGGCCACCGTGGTCGGCCTGCTGGTGGACGGCGTCCCGGCGCCGGCCGCGAGCGAGGGCGACGAGGTCGAGATCATCCTCGACCGCACCCCGTTCTACGCCGAGGGCGGCGGCCAGCTCGCCGACCACGGCCGGATCCGGCTGGACTCCGGCGCCGTGGTGGAGATCCGCGACGTGCAGCAGCCCGTCCCGGGCGTGACGGTGCACTCCGGCGGCGTGCTGTTCGGTGAGGTCGTGCTCGGCGCCTCGGCGTACGCCACCATCGACATCGAGCGCCGCCGTGCCATCGCCCGCGCCCACTCGGCCACCCACCTGACCCACCAGGCGCTGCGCGACGCGCTCGGCCCGACGGCCGCCCAGGCCGGCTCCGAGAACGCCCCCGGCCGCTTCCGCTTCGACTTCGGCTCGCCCGCCGCCGTGCCCGGCAGCGTGCTGGTCGACGTCGAGCAGAAGATCAACGACGTGCTGACCCGCGAGCTGGACGTGACCGCCGAGGTCATGACGATGGACCAGGCCCGCAAGGCCGGCGCCATCGCGATGTTCGGCGAGAAGTACGGCGACTCGGTCCGCGTCGTCACCATCGGGGACTTCTCCAAGGAGCTCTGCGGTGGCACGCACGTCGGCAACACCGCCCAGCTGGGCCTGGTGAAGCTGCTCGGCGAGTCCTCGATCGGCTCCGGCGTGCGCCGGGTCGAGGCGCTGGTCGGCGTGGACGCCTACAAGTTCCTCGCCCGTGAGCACACCGTGGTCGCCCAGCTGACCGAGCTGGTCAAGGGCCGCCCGGAGGAGCTGCCGGAGAAGATCTCGGGCATGCTCGCCAAGCTCAAGGACGCCGAGAAGGAGATCGAGCGCTTCCGCGCCGAGAAGGTGCTGGCCGCCGCCGCGGGTCTGGCCGACTCCGCCGAGGACGTCCAGGGCATCGCCGTGGTGGCCGCCCGGGTCGCCGACGGCACCGGCGCCGACGAGCTGCGCAAGCTCGTCCTGGACGTGCGCGGCCGGCTCGGCTCGCGGCCGGCCGTGGTCGCCGCCTTCACGGTGGCCAACGACCGCCCGCTGACCGTGATCGCCACCAACGAGGACGCGCGCGGGCGCGGCATCAAGGCCGGCGAGCTGGTCCGGGTCGCCGCCAAGACCCTCGGCGGCGGCGGTGGCGGCAAGGACGACGTCGCCCAGGGCGGCGGCTCCGACGCGGGCGCGGTCGGCGAGGCCATCGCCGCGGTGCGCGGTCTGGTCGCGGAGCGCGCCAGCTGATGGACCAGGAGGAGAGGCCGCCCTTCCGCCGCGGGCGGCGGATCGCCGTCGACGTCGGTGACGCTCGGATCGGGGTCGCGTCCTGCGACCCCGACGGGGTGCTCGCCACGCCGGTGGAGACCGTCCCCGCCGGGGTGAAGTCGCAGGCCAGGATCGCCGCCATCGCCGACGAGTACCAGGCGATCGAGGTGATCGTCGGCCTGCCGCGCTCGCTCAGCGGCAAGGAGGGCCCGGCGGCGGAGAAGGTCCGCGGGTACGCCACCCGGCTGGCCAACCGGCTCTACCCGGTGCCGGTCCGGCTGGTCGACGAGCGGATGTCCACCGTCACGGCCACCCACGGGCTGCGCGCCTCCGGGGTCAAGGCCAAGAAGGGCCGCTCGGTGGTCGACCAGGCCGCCGCGGTGGTGATCCTGCAGACCGCCCTTGAGTCCGAACGGGTGAGCGGACGCCCGCCCGGTGAGAGCGTCGAGGCGGCCGGCTGACCGGTCTGATCTAACGTCCCGGTGAAGGGGCCCGTGCGGACGCGTCCGCACGGGCCCCTTCTGCTCGTTCCGGGACCGCCGAGGGGGCGCAATGACCGACCAGGACTTCACGCCCGGGCTCACACCCGGCCACCTCGGTGCGCCGGTGCTCGAACCCGAGGGCCGTCCGCCGGGTGCGCCCCGTCCTCGCCACGATGCGCCGGATCCGCACCGCCGGCGCAACGGGCTCGCCTGCGGGCTGACCGCGCTGGCCCTGGTGGTCGTCTTCGGCGGGGCCGGTCTGACCGGGTACACCTGGCTGCAGGGACAGCAGAAGCCGCCGGCCGCCGCCGACTACCACGGGGCGGGCACCGGCGAGGTCCAGGTCTCGGTGCCCGAGGGCGCCGGGCTCACCCAGATCGCCTCCGCGCTGGTGCGCAACGGCGTGGTGGCCAGCTCGCTGGCCTTCACCCGGGCGGCCAAGGGCAGCGCGGCCGCCGCCGGGCGGATCCAGCCCGGCACCTACACGCTGAAGCAGAAGATGTCGGCGGCCGCCGCGCTGGCGATCCTGGTCGACCCCGCCAACGCCAACGGCCTGACCATCCCCGAGGGCTGGCGCGGCAGCCAGATCTACACGGCGATCGACAAGAAGCTGGACCTGCCCGAGGGCACCACGCAGCGGGCCGCCCAGGAGCAGGGCGCCGAGCTGGGGCTGCCGGAGTTCGCCAAGGGCAGCCCGGAGGGGTACCTCTTCCCCGCGACGTACAGCGTGACCGACGGGACCACCGCGGTGGACCTGCTGAAGCAGATGGTGGAGCGGGCCGGCAAGGAGTTCGCCCGGGACGACGCGGAGGTCGTCGCGCAGAACCTCGGGCAGAGCCTGTACGGGCTGGTGACCATCGCCAGCATGGTGCAGGGCGAGGCGGACAACACCGAGGACATGGCCAAGGTGGCCAGGGTGATCTACAACCGGCTGGCCAAGAACATGCCGCTGCAACTGGACTCCACGATCAACTACGCGCTCGGGCGCTCGACGCTGAACACCACCGTCACGGAGACCAAGCTGGACTCCCCGTACAACACGTATCTGCACACCGGACTGCCGCCGACGCCGATCGGCAACCCCGGGCGGCAGGCGATCATGGCGGCGGTGGACCCGGCGCAGGGGGACTGGCTCTACTTCGTCACCGTGAAGCCGGGGGACACCCGGTTCACCGACAGTTTCGACGTGCAGCAGCGCAACGTGGCCGAGTTCAACGCCGCCCGGGCCGCGCAGCCGAGCCCGTCGGCGAGCGGTTCGGGCGGTGCCTCCGCGGGGGCGGGCGGCAGTCAGCCGACGGGTGCGCCGACCGCTCCGGGCGGGCAGTGAGGGCACATCGCCCCTGCCGGAGGCCAGGCTGCGGTACGGTAACGTCTCCCTCCAGGCGCTGCAGTAGCACGCCGGTTCGAGAATCAGCCGGGACGCCGTCCCGGACGGCCGGTCCGATCCTCCGGCCGTCTCCGTCGGTGTAAGGGGATCAATGACCGATCTGGGTCGGGGCTACGGCCCCCAGGGCTCCGAGCCGTGGCACCCCGGTGACCCCGGGTACGGCGGCCAGCAGCCGGTCCCCGGGCCGACGGACGACCAGTGGCAGCAGCCCCAGCAGTACGGCGGTCAGGCTTTCGTCGACCAGCAGGGGTACCCGCAGCAGATGCAGCAGGCGGCGCAGCAGGGTTACCCCCAGCAGGGCTACCCGCAGCAGGCCTACCCGGGCGGCCAGCCCCAGCAGCCCCAGCAGTACGGGGGACAGCAGTTCGCGCGGGGGCAGCAGCAGGCCCAGCAGTACGGCGGTCAGGCCTTCGGCGACCAGCAGGGGTACCCGCAGCAGGGGCACGGCGGGGGCCAGGGCTTCCCGGGTGGGCAGGGGTACCAGGACCAGCAGCAGGGATACCCGCAGCAGGGGTTCCCCGGGCAGCAGCAGAGCGCCCCCGGGTACCAGGGGCAGCAGCAGGGGTACTCGCAGCAGGGCATGCCGCAGCAGGGGATGCCGCAGTCGGGCATGCCGCAGTCGGGTATGAACCAGCAGGGCGCGCCCCAGTCCGAGATGCCGCAGCAGGGCGCGTCCCAGCCCGGGATGCCGCAGCAGGGCGCGTCCCAGCCCGGGATGCCGCAGCAGCCCGGTCAGCAGCGGGTGCCGGGCGAGCAGGCTCCGGGCGGGCAGGTGCCGGGCGGGCGGGCCTCGCGACGCCGGCGGCCCGAGCCCGAGCGGCCCGCCGGTCCCGGCCCGGACGGCATCGACTGGGAGGCGGAGGCCGCCGCGCTGGAGGCCGGTGGCCGGCCGGCGGAGGCCGAGCCCGAGCAGGCCGAGGTCGAGTGGGACGAGCACCAGGACGACTACGCCGAGGACGGCGGGGACGACCAGAACGGTTTCCTCGGCGAGGAGGACAACTCCCGCGAGGGCAAGAAGAAGCGCAAGGAGAAGGGCAAGAAGTCCGGCCGCCGCAACGGTGGCGCCTGCCTGCTGGTCGCGCTGGTGATGGTCGGCGGCGTGGCCGGCGCGGGCTGGTGGGGGTACGGCTTCTACCAGGACCACTTCGGGCCGCCCCCGGACTTCACCGGCCAGGGCAGCGGCTCGGTCATGGTGGAGATCAAGAAGGGTGCCGTCGGGGCCGAGATGGGCAAGACGCTCAAGGAGGCCGGCGTGGTCAAGAGCATCGAGGCCTTCACCCAGGCGTGCGGGAAGAACCCGAAGTGCACCACCATCCAGTACGGCACCTACACCATGCCCAAGGAGATGTCGGCCGAGGCCGCCGTCACCAACCTGGTGGAGGCGAACGGCGGTGAGAAGCTGATCGTCCAGGAGGGGCTGACGGCCGCCGCCACCTACGCCAAGATCGACGACAAGCTGCAGCTGGCCAAGGGCACCACGGCCGAGGTGGCCAAGGCGCAGCTGGGCAGCCTCGGTCTGCCCGCGTACGCCAACGGCAACATCGAGGGCTTCCTCTGGCCGGCCCGCTACTCGATCGCCTCGGGCATGAAGCCCGAGGACCTGCTCAAGCAGATGGTGAAGAACGCCGTCGACCGCTACGCGGGGCTGGACGCGGAGGCCGCCAAGATCGGCCTCAAGACCGGCTACGAGGTGGTCATCGAGGCGAGCATCCTCCAGGCCGAGGGCAACAACCCCGACGACTTCGCCAAGATGGCCCGGACGATCCAGAACCGGCTGGCCGACACGGGCAAGATCGACGGCAAGCTCGGCATGGACACCACGCTGCAGTACTCGCTGGGCCGCAAGGTGCTGGACAAGAAGGACATCAACGACGCCTCCAACAAGTACAACACCTACATCAACGCGGGCCTGCCGCCCGGGCCGATCTCCAACCCGGGTGACGCGGCGCTCAAGGCGGTGCTGAACCCGGCGGACGGCAAGTGGCTGTACTTCATCGCGATGGACCCGAAGAACACCCGCTTCTCGGAGACGGACAAGCAGTTCGCGGCCGATGTCGAGGAGTACTGCAAGGCGGCCGGCCAGGGCTTCGACAAGGTGGCCGTCCACTGCACCACCAAGTAGCCCTGAGGGGCCAGTAGTTCACGGAGTAACAGCGTTGACCAGCAAGTACCGGGCCGCCGTCCTCGGCTCGCCGATCGCCCACTCGCTCTCGCCGCACCTGCACCGCGCCGCCTTCGCGGCGCTCGGGCTGGACGGCTGGCGCTACGACGCCTTCGAGGTGGACGAGGCCGGGCTGCCCGGCTTCCTCGCCGGGCTGGACGCGGAGCGGTGGGCGGGCCTGTCGCTCACCATGCCGCTGAAGCGGGCGGTCATCCCGCTGCTCGACGAGGTGAGCGCGACCGCGCGCTCGGTCGACGCGGTGAACACGGTGGTCTTCACCGCCGACGGGCGGCGCACCGGGGACAACACCGACATCCCGGGCCTCGTCAACGCCCTGCGCGAGCGCGGCATCACCGAAGTGGCGGGGGCGGCGGTGCTGGGTGCCGGGGCCACCGCCTCGTCGGCGCTGGCGGCGCTGGCCCAGATCTGCACCGGCGAGGTGACGGTCTACGTCCGCAGCGCCGAGCGGGCCCGGGAGATGGCCGAGCTGGGCGAGCGCCTTGGGGTGACCGTGCGGACCGCCGACTGGGAGCGGGGGGCGGAGGCGCTCGCGCAGCCGCTCACCGTGTCGACCACGCCCGCGGGGGCGACGGACGCGTTCGCCGCCGGGCTGCCCGCCGCGCCCGGTGCGCTGTTCGACGTGCTCTACCACCCGTGGCCGACGGCGCTGGCCGCCGCCTGCGCCGAGCGCGGCGCCGCCGTGCTGGGCGGCCTGGACCTGCTCGTCCACCAGGCGGTCCTGCAGAACGAGCGGTTCACCGGCCGCGCGCCCGGGCCGCTGGCGGCCATCCGGGCCGCGGGTGAGGCGGCGCTCGCCGGTCGCTGACGCGGTGTGCGCGGGGTGGCGGGCGGTGCCGCCCGGGCATGTCGTGCCGGGGTGGCGTGTCGTGCCGGATCGGCGTGCTGTGTCACGTCGGCGTGTCGTGCCGGAAGGGCGTGCTGTGCCACCCTGGCGCGTCGTGCCGGTCGGACCTGACAAGCCCGTCCAGCGTGTCGTGCCACCCCGGCGCGCCGTGCCGCGGCGAGGGGTCCGGCCGCGCTCCCGGCGGGGCCCGGGTGCTCCGCCGTCCACCGCGTCCGAGGGTCGACCGGTTGCTGTCCGTCACCCGGACTCTGCTCCCGGGCATGCCGACGGCATGAAAGGATCCAGGGACAGAGGAAGCACGCCCGGGCGGGTCATGGCAAGTGCCGTGACCGGTCCGCTGATGAAGGAGCTCCGTTGGGTACGTTGCGCTGGCTGACGGCGGGGGAGTCGCACGGTCCGGCACTGGTCGCGACGCTGGAGGGCCTGCCCGCCGGTGTTCCGGTGACCACCGCGGTGGTGGCCGAGGCGCTGGCGCGCCGACGGCTGGGCTACGGCCGTGGCGCCCGGATGAAGTTCGAGCAGGACGAGGTGACCTTCCTCGGCGGCGTGCGGCACGGCGAGACCATGGGCAGCCCGGTGGCCGTGATGGTCGGCAACACCGAGTGGCCGAAGTGGGAGCAGGTCATGTCGGCCGATCCGGTCGACCCGGAGGTGCTGGCGGGGCTGGCCCGCAACGAGGCGCTGACCCGCCCCCGGCCGGGCCACGCGGACCTGGCGGGCATGCAGAAGTACTCGATCGAGGAGGCCCGGCCGATCCTGGAGCGCGCGAGCGCCCGGGAGACGGCGGCCCGGGTCGCGCTGGGCGCGGTCGCGCGCGCCTACCTCAAGGAGACCTGCGGGATCGAGATCGTCAGCCATGTGGTGGAGCTGGCGGGCGCCAAGGCCCCCGCCGGGGTGCTGCCGCTGCCCTCCGACGAGGCGCGCCTCGACGAGGACCCGGTGCGCTGCCTGGACGCCGACGCGTCGAAGGCGATGGTCGCGGAGATCGACCAGGCCCACAAGGACGGCGACACCCTGGGCGGGGTCGTCGAGGTGCTGGCCTACGGCGTGCCGGTCGGCCTCGGCTCGCACGTGCACTGGGACCGCCGGCTGGACGCGCGGCTGGCCGCCGCGCTGATGGGGATCCAGGCGATCAAGGGCGTCGAGGTCGGCGACGGCTTCGAGCTGGCCCGGGTGCCGGGTTCGCAGGCGCACGACGAGATCGTGCCGACCCCGGAGGGCGTCAAGCGGACGTCGGGCCGGTCGGGCGGTACCGAGGGCGGCCTGTCGACGGGTGAGCTGCTCCGGGTGCGGGCGGCGATGAAGCCGATCGCGACCGTGCCGCGCGCGCTGCAGACGCTGGACGTGCGGACGGGCGAGCCGGCCAAGGCCCACCACCAGCGCTCCGACGTGTGCGCGGTGCCCGCGGCGGGGATCGTCGCCGAGGCGATGGTCGCGCTGGTGCTGGCGGACGCGGTGAACGAGAAGTTCGGTGGCGACCACGTCAGCGAGACCCGCCGCAACGTCCAGGGGTACCTGGACAACCTGATCGTCCGATGAGCGCACCCCTGGTGGTGCTGGTCGGCCCGCCCGGCAGTGGCAAGTCCACCGTCGGACGGGACCTCGCCCAGCGCCTGGGCGTCGCCTTCCGGGACACCGACGCCGATGTCGAACGGTCGGCCGGCAAGCCGATCCCGGAGATCTTCATCGACGAGGGCGAGCCGCACTTCCGCGAGCTGGAGGCGGCCGCGGTGCGCAGCGCCGCCCGGGACCACGACGGCGTGCTGGCGCTGGGGGGCGGTGCGGTGATGGCCGAGGCCACCAGGGCACTGCTGCGCGAGCTGCCGGTGGTGTTCCTGGAGGTCCCGCCGGCGGACGCCGTCCGGAGGGTGGGGCTGGACGCGCCGCGGCCGCTGCTCGCGGTCAACCCGCGGGCGCGTTGGCGTGAGTTGATGGAAGCGCGTCGGCCCCTGTACCTGGAGGTGGCCACCGCCGTCGTCGACACCGCGGGCCGCACCCCCGGGCAGGTCGCGGACGCCGTAATGGAAGCACTGGAGCTGAAGACCCCCCATGAGTGACATCGTCAGGATTCACGTCGGCGGCAGCGCGGGCCACGACCCGTACGACGTGCTGATCGGACACCAGCTGCTCGGCGAGTTGGGGCAGCTGATCGGGACCCGCGCCAAGCGGGTCGCGCTGATCCACCCCGAAGGACTGGCCGCCACGGCCGACGCCATCCGCGAGGACCTGCTGGGCGAGGGCTACGAGGCGATCGTCCTCCAGGTGCCCAACGCCGAGGACGCCAAGAGCGCCGAGGTCGCCGCGTACTGCTGGTCGGTGCTCGGCCAGACCGGCTTCACCCGCAGCGACGTGATCGTCGGCCTCGGCGGCGGCACCACCACCGACCTGGCCGGCTTCGTCGCGGCCACCTGGCTGCGTGGGGTGCGCTGGGTCTCCATGCCCACCACGCTGCTCGGCATGGTGGACGCGGCGGTGGGCGGCAAGACCGGCATCAACATCGCCGAGGGCAAGAACATGGTCGGCGCCTTCCACCCGCCGGTGGGCGTGCTGGCGGACCTCGACACCCTGGAGACGGTGCCCCGGCACGACTACGTCTCCGGTCTCGCCGAGGTCATCAAGTGCGGTTTCATCGCCGACCCGGTCATCCTGGACCTCATCGAGGCGGACCCGGAGGGCGCCAGGAGCCCCGCCGGGCCGCACACCGTCGAGCTGATCCGGCGGGCCGTGCAGGTCAAGGCGGACGTGGTCTCCGGGGACCTCAAGGAGTCCGGCCAGCGCGAGATCCTCAACTACGGCCACACCCTCGGCCACGCCATCGAGCGCAACGAGCGCTACAAGTGGCGGCACGGCGCGGCGATCTCGATCGGGATGGTCTTCGCCGCCGAACTCGGCCGCCTGGCCGGCCGGCTGGACGACGAGACGGCCGACCGGCACCGCACCGTGCTGGCCTCGGTCGGCCTGCCGCTGAGCTACCGCGCGGACGCCTGGCCGAAGCTGCTGGACGCCATGAAGATCGACAAGAAGTCGCGCGGAGACCTGCTGCGCTTCATCGTCCTGGACGGCCTCGGCCGGACCTCCATGCTGGAGGGCCCCGACCCGTCCCTGCTGGTCGCCGCCTACGCGGAGGTCTCCTCGTGACCCGGGTGATGGTGCTCAACGGCCCCAACCTCGGCCGGCTGGGCAGCCGCGAGCCGGACGTCTACGGCGCCACCTCCTACGCCGGGCTGGTCGAGCGCTGCACCGTGCTCGGCGAGGAGCTCGGCTTCGAGGTCGAGGTGCACGAGACCAACTCCGAGCAGCAGATGGTGGAGTGGCTGCACGAGGCGGCCGACGGCGGGGTGCCCGTGGTGATCAACCCGGGGGCCTTCACCCACTACTCGTACGCGATGCGCGACGCCGCCGCCCAGCGGACCGCGCCGCTGATCGAGGTGCACATCTCCAACCCGTACGCCCGGGAGACCTTCCGGCACACCTCGGTGATCGCCGCGGTCGCCTCCGGCACCATCGCCGGATTCGGCCTGGGCTCGTACGAGCTGGCACTGCGGGCGCTCGGCGGGCAGCTCACCGCACGCTGACACCCGGGGCCGGGGTACCGGATCGGCGCGGCCCCGGCCGGCCCGATCCGGTACCCCGGCCCTCGTCAGCGGCCCGGCGGCGGACTGTGCCCGCTGCGGGACCGCCGTGTAGTGTCCCCGCTGAAAGAAGTCGGGAGGTGACCGTGACGCAGTACGCCGGGGGTGGACAAGTCCCCCCACGTCCCGTCGCTCCGCCGGCCCCGCCGTACTCCGGCAGTGCCACCGTCGCACCGCCCGCCGGTGGCGCGCCGGGCGCGTCCCGGGGAGTGCCGCGGGCGGCGGCCCACGCCGAATCCGTCCGCCACGGCGCGGACCGGTCCGCGCGCGAGCCCGCCGGTCGGCCCCCGTACGCCGGTCGCCCGGTCGTGCCGCCGGCCGGCACCCCGGCGGCCCCCCTCGCACCGCCCGCGCCGGCGCGGCCCGTGCCGCCGTCGGCTCCCACCGCCGCGGCGCCCGCGCCGGTTCCGGCCGGCGCCACCGGGCACTTCCTGCTGCCGTCGGGCGCGCCCGTCCAGCTCCCGGTCCACCCCGCGCAGCCGCACCTGCCGTCCGGGCCACTCGCCGTGCTGCTGATCGGACCGGCCGGCGCGGGCAAGACCACCGTCGCCCGGCACTGGGCCGAGCGGCGGCCCACGCCCACCGCCCACATCAGCCTCGACGACGTCCGCGAGTGGGTGCAGTCCGGCTTCGCCAACCCGCAGTCCGGCTGGAACAACGCCTCCGAGGCGCAGTACCGGCTGGCCCGCCGCACCTGCGGTTTCGCCTGCCGCAACTACCTGGCCAACGGCATCTCCTGCATCATCGACGACGCGGTCTTCCCGGACCGCCCGGCGATCGGCCTCGGCGGCTGGAAGCGGCACATCGGCCCGGGGATGATCCCGGTCGTGCTGCTGCCCAGTCTGGACTCCGTGCTGAGCCGCAACGCCCGGCGCAGTGGCAACCGGCGGCTGAGCGACGAGGAGGTGGCCCGGATCCACGGCCGGATGGCCGGCTGGTACAACTCCGGGCTGCCGATCATCGACAACTCCCAGCTGGACGTCGCGGCCACCGCCGCCGAGCTGGACCGGGTGATCCTGGCCCGGCTGATGGGCATCCCGGTCCGCTGAGGCCCGCGCCGCCCGGGGCTGTTCCGGGCGGCTCCGGCGCTGCCCCGGCGCGGATTCGGTACCGCCTTCCGGGAGCCCGCGACGGCCGGCGGCCCGGCCGGGCCTGTCGGTGCGGGCTGCGATGATGGGGGCATCCTGTCGCACACCCGGGGGAGCTGACGCCCGTGCCGGAAGGCCACATCATCCACCGCCTCGCCGCCGAGAACGCCAGGGCCTTCGGCGGCCGCCCGGTCCGTGCGAGCAGCCCGCAGGGCCGGTTCGCGGACGGCGCGAAGCTGGTCGACGGGCAGGTGCTGACCGGGGCGGAGGCCGTCGGCAAGCACCTCTTCCTCGGCTTCGAGGACGACGCCTGGGTGCACATCCACCTCGGCCTCTACGGTGGGTTCGCCTTCGGCGAGGGCCCCGCGCCGGAGCCGGTCGGCCTGGTCCGGCTGCGCCTGGCGAACGACGACGCCTACGCCGATCTGCGCGGTCCCAACACCTGTGCGCTGATCACCGACGCCGAGAAGGCCGCCGTCGCGGCGCGCCTCGGCCCCGACCCGCTGCGGGCCGACGCCGACCCGGAGCCGGCCTGGCGGCGGATATCCGGCAGCCGGACGACGATCGCGGCACTGCTGATGGACCAGAAGGTGCTGGCCGGCGTGGGCAACGTCTACCGCGCCGAGGTGCTGTTCCGGCACGGCATCGACCCGCACCGGGCCGGGCGCGACCTCGGCCGGGCCGAGTGGGACGCCGTCTGGGCCGACCTGGTCGCGCTGATGTGCGAGGGCGTCGGCGCGGGGCGGATCGACACCGTCCGACCCGAGCACACCCCCGAGGCGATGGGCCGTCCGCCGCGGGTGGACGACCACGGCGGCGAGGTCTACGTCTACCGCCGGGCCGGCATGCCCTGCCTGGTCTGCGGCACCGAGGTCCGGACCGAGGCGCACGCCGCGCGCAACCTCTTCTGGTGCCCCACCTGCCAGCGGGCCTGAGGCGGCGCCGGTTGCCCGGTGCCGCCCGGGCGGTCGCGGGGCTGCCGGGGGAGGGGCGCGGTCAGCCGTCCGCCCCGGTACGGGCCACCGCCAGGGCGGCGGCCGCGGCGGCCAGGCAGAGCGGGGTGTAGAACGCCAGGTTGAGCCGGTAGAAGGCCGAGCCGGTGTCGACGCCGACCCCGGTGGCCCAGAGCAGCCCGGCCAGCCCGCGGGCGAGCAGTCCGGCGGCCACCGCGCGCGGCCCCCAGCGCAGCGCCACCGCCGGCAGCCGGCGGGCCGCGCCGTCCAACAGGCCGCCGCGGGCGAGCACCAGGGCCGAGCCGGAGAACAGCAGCGCCGCGAGCGGCAGGACGACCGGCGGGGTGAACGGCACCTCGGCGTTGAGCACCGCCCGGGAGAGTGACGCCGGGTCGGCGGCCGGCCAGGTGCGGCCGGTGGCCCAGTAGACGTGCAGCAGGGCGTCGGCGGCGAGCAGACCGGCGACGGCGAGGGCGGCGGTACGGCGACGGTTCACGGTGGTCCTCCGGGGGTTCCGACGGTGGGTCACCCCGCAGGAGCGGCCCGCCCGGCCGGAGGTTCCCGTGACGAGCGTCACAGCGGGAAGTCGGGGGAGGGAGGGAACGTCCGGCCGGTCCGGCGCCTCTGATGCGGGTGTGGATGGTCCCGACACCCGAACCGCCGACCGGCTCGCCGGCCTGGTCCGTGCCGCCCAGCGCGGCGACCAACTGGCCGTCAGCGAGCTGCTGGAGCTGGTCGCGCCCTACGTCCGCCGGCTCTGCGGTCCGATCGCGCTGGACGACGGCCCCGACGCGACGCAGGAGGCGCTGATCGCCGTCTTCCGCAAGCTGGGCCAGCTCCAGGACCCGGCCGCGCTGTTCGGCTGGGTCCGCTCGATCGCCGTGCGGGAGGCCGTCCGGCACGTCCGGCGGGTCGCCCGCTGCGTCCCGGCCGACCTCTCCGAGCTGCCCCGCCCCGGCGACCCGCAGCTGGCCACCGACATCCAGGACGTCCTCGCCCGGCTGACGCCGGAGCACCGCGCCGTGCTGGTGCTGCGCGACCTGGAGGGGCTCGACGAGCGGTCCACCGCAGAACTGCTGGGCGTGGCACCCGGCACCGTGAAGTCCCGGCTCTCCCGGGCCCGGCTCGGCTTTCGAAGGGCGTGGCAGCAGTGAGCGCACCGACCCCCTGGCCGACGGCGGCCTTCGACCCGGTCCGCCGGCTGCATGTGATCGCCGCCGTCACCCCCGGCGCCGCCGTCCGGGAGGCGCTGATCGACGCGCCGTTCGAGCGGGTCTGGGCGGCCGCGGCCGACCTGGAGGAGGGGCTCCCGCGCTGGCTGCCGGACATCCGGTCGGTCCGCGTGGCCGGGAGCCCGGCGGACGGTCGCACCGAGGCGCTGGTGACCGGCCACACCCGGCTGCGGGCCCGTTTCGACGTCGAGCTGACGCCCGGGTGGTGCCTGATGCGCAGCCGCTTCCTGCTGGGCGGGATGGCGGCCCGCGCCGAGGCCGGAGGCACCCGCTTCGCCTTCCTCGGCGCGTTCCGGCTCCCCGGCGCGGGTCTGCTCGACCGGGCCCTGCGGCCCGCGACGGACCCGCTGGCCCGGCGCTCGCTGGAGCGCTTCGAACGGCTGGTGCGGGAGGGGTGAGGCGGGTCCCGGGCGCGACGGCCCGGGGCGCAGGGTCGGTGTTCCGCGGGCGCAGCCGGTCAGCCGGGAGCCGGTCAGCTGGTCAGCCGGCCGCGGCGGCCCGGGGTGCGGAGGGCTCGCCGCCGGTGGCGTCGCTCCCGGTGGCGGGCTCGCCGTGCTCGTGGTGGTCCGCGGCGGCGCACTCGTCGAGGAGGGGGCGCAGGGCCTCGTCCACGAGCCGGTAGCGCACCACGCGGCCGTCCTTGTCGCCGGTGACCACACCCGCGGTGCGCAGCAGCCGCAGCGCCTGCGAGACGGCCGGGTCGCGCATGCCGGTGGCGACCGCCAGGTCGGTGACGGCGAGCGGCCCGGCCCGGTGCAGGGCGAGCAGCAGGGCGAGCCGCCCCGGGTCGGCGAGCAGCGAGAACCGCTCGGCCCAGGACCGGACGTGCCCGGGGTCGCCGATCGCGGCGATGGCCTCGCAGACCCGGTGCCCGTCGATGGTGCGGTGGCCCGCGCGGTCGGCCGGTACGAGATGCATGCGGACATTGTTGCAGCCCGTGGCTGTGATCCTGGACACCTGCGCAGGTGCGCAGCCTTGCAAGGGTGAGGTGCGGCCCCCTACGGTGTTGCCCGCCGTGGTGTTCGGGAAGACCGGTGACGGACCCTCAGGGTCCGGAGTCCGGAGCGGCCCTCGCCACTGTGATCGGGGGAGTCGTCCGTATCCACGACGCCACTGGGCGCCTCGCGCGCCTGGGAAGGCGGATCCGGAAGCCCCGTCAGCCAGGAGACCGGCCACGGCATCTCACGAACGTCTTTCCACGAGGTGCTGGAGCGTGATCCGAAGATGACCCTGCCCGAAACCGCCGCTGCTCCCGCGGCGTCCTCCGCCCTGCCGAGCTTCCGCTGGCGGCGCGAGGACACCCTCCGCACGGCCGGGTTGATGGGGGTGATCCTGGCCATGCACGTAGTGGCGTTCGGGACGCTGATCTTCCTGGTCGCCCCGGAGAAGTACGAGGTCGGTACCCAGGTCTTCGGGGTGGGCCTGGGCATCACCGCCTACACCCTCGGCATGCGGCACGCCTTCGACGCCGACCACATCGCGGTGATCGACAACACCACCCGCAAGCTCATGGCGGACGGGAAGCGGCCCGTCTCGGTGGGCTTCTGGTTCGCGCTCGGCCACTCCTCGATGGTGGTCCTGATGGCCGCCCTGGTGGCGGGCGGCGCCCAGCTGGCCAACACGCTGATGGACGACGAGTCCACCACCCACCAGTGGCTCGGTGTGGTCGGCACCTCCGCGTCCGGTGTCTTCCTCTACCTGATCGGCGCGCTCAACCTGGCGGCGCTGTTCGGCATCCTCAAGGTGTTCCGGTCGATGCGGGCCGGTCGGTTCGACGAGGCGGAGCTGGAGGAGCACCTCAACTCGCGCGGTCTGATGGCCCGGGTGCTGAACCGGGCGACCCGCTCGATCACGCGGCCCGGCCAGATGTTCCCGGTCGGCATGGTGCTCGGCCTCGGCTTCGACACCGCGACCGAGGTGACCCTGATGGTGATGGCCGGCTCCGGCGCGGCCGCCGGGCTGCCCTGGTACGCGATCGTCTGCCTGCCGCTGCTGTTCGCGTCCGGGATGAGCCTGTTCGACACGCTGGACGGGACGTTCATGAACTTCGCCTACCAGTGGGCGTTCTCCAACCCGGTGCGCAAGGTGTACTACAACCTGACCATCACCGGGCTGTCGATCGCGGTGGCGTTCATCATCGGCACCATCGAGCTGGTCGCCGTGCTGCACGAGAAGCTGGACCTCACCGACCCGGTCAGCGGCTGGATCGCGGACATCTCGCTGGACAACGTCGGCTACGCGATCGTCGGGCTGTTCGTGGTGGTCTGGGGGGCGGCGATCGCCTACTGGCGCCTCGCCGGCGTCGAACAGCGCTGGAGCCCGAAGCCGGTGGTACCGGCCGACGGGGTGCCCGCCCAGGGGGCGGCGGCCGACGAGGCCGCCGGGGTCATCACCAAGTAGTCGGCCCCGACGGCCCGCGGCACCGCGGTGTCACGAGGCGGCGCCCACCCGGTCCGTTCGGGTGGGCGCCGCCTCGCCGTGGTCCGCGGGCCCTGCCGGGCCCACGGGGGAGGTCAGCGCTCCTCGCGGAAGTCGACGTGCCGGCGCGCGACCGGGTCGTACTTGCGCAGCACCAGCCGGTCGGCGTCGGTGCGGCGGTTCTTGCGGGTCACATAGGTGAAGCCGGTCTCGGCCGTGGACCTGAGCTTGACGACGGGGCGCAGTTCGCTGCGGGCCATGGTTCTCCTCCTCCGAGGGGTGGGCGGTGGGGAAACGGCTTCCGCCGAAATGGAAGTCGTTTTCACGGGGTCCAACACGGCCTCCGCCCCGCCCATTCCCCGGCGGGCGGTGGAGGCGCTGGTCGGCCGCGCGACCGCGTACGCGCCGGGGCTCGTCGGGCGGCGCACGCTCCCGTCGGCGGCTCCGGTCGTTCCGGTCCGCCGCCCGCACCGTCCGTTCGGGTGCGCGGCCGGTCGACCGGCCGCGCACCCCGGCGCCGGTGCGGCGCCGGGGGCCGCACCGGGGGCCGACGCCGCACCGGCGGACCGGCCGGGTGTCCGACCAGGGCCGTCCTGGTCCGGTCGGATCCGCTCGGCGGGCGGATCGGGGTGGGGCTCCGTAGGCTCGACGCATGTCTGATGCGTACGCGGTCCGGCGGGAGCGTCTGAGGGAGCACGGCAGTGCGGCCGGGGCCGATGCGGCGCTGATCACCCGGGCGGCGAACGTGCGGTACCTGACCGGTTGCCCGCCGTGCGGCGCGACGCTGCTGCTCACCCGGGAGCGGGCGCTGCTGGCGCTGCCGGACGACCTGCCGCCGGACGACACCGGTGAGCACCTGATCGTCGAGGACGTCACCCGGGTGCCGGTGGCGGCGGGCGCCGACACCGCGCTGGCGGCCGCCGCGGCCGCGGCCCGGCTGGGGGTGGCCGACCTGGCGGTGGAGGAGCACGACCTGACCGTCGCCCGGCACCGCGCCGTGGCGGCTCTGGCGGAGGGCGTCCGGCTGGCCGACCTCGGCCGGGCGGTCGAACAGCTGCGGGTGATCAAGGACGAGCACGAGATCGCGGACCTGCGGATCGCCGCCGAGATCGCCGACCAGGCGCTCGGCGAACTGCTGGAGTCGATCCTGGTCGGCCGGACCGAGCGGCACCTGGCGATGGAGCTGGAACGCCGGATGATCGACCACGGCGCGGACCGGGCGGCCTTCCCGGTCTCGGTCGGCACCGGCAGCCACTCCGGCCAGCAGTCCCACCAGCCCACCGACCGGCGGGTGGAGGAGGGTGACTTCCTCACCGTCGTCCTGGGTGCCCAGTACCGCGGGTACGGCGTCTCGACCGCCCGGACCTTCGTGATCGGCGCCGCCCCCGCGCCCTGGCAGGTCGAACTGCACCGCCTGGTGTTCCGGGCCCAGCGGGCCGGGCGGGAGGCGCTCGGTCCGGGCGTCGAACAGTACGTGCCCGACCAGGCCGCCCGGGAGATCCTCCACGCGGCCGGGCACACCGAGAGCTCGCCGCACCCCGTCGGTCACGGCATCGGGCTGGAGATCCGGGAGGCCCCGCGCCTCGGGCCGTCGGACATGGGTAAACTGGACAGCCGCGTGCCGGTCACCGTCGGTCCAGGGGTTCACCTCCCGGGCCGGGGCGGTGTCCGGATCGAGGACACGCTCGTGGTGCGCCCCCTCGAAGAGGGCGGGCCCGAGCTGCTCACCATCACCACCAAGGAGCTCCTCGCCCTGTGACCCGCGACCGCCCGAGGCGGCCGGGGGCGGCAGGACGCACCCCTTGGTTCCTTGACAGCTATATCCAGGAGTAAGTGCGCCCGTGGCTTCCACGAACGATCTCAAGAACGGCATGGTTCTCAAGCTGGAGGGCGGCAAGCTCTGGTCCGTCGTCGAGTTCCAGCACGTCAAGCCCGGTAAGGGCCCGGCCTTCGTGCGCACCAAGCTCAAGGAGGTCCTGACGGGCAAGGTCGTCGACAAGACCTTCAACGCCGGCACCAAGGTCGAGACCGCCAACGTCGACAAGCGTGGCATGCAGTTCTCGTACAAGGACGGCGAGAACTTCGTGTTCATGGACACGGACACCTACGACCAGACCACGATCGAGCCCGCCGTCGTCGGCGACGCCGCGAAGTACCTGCTGGAGGGCTTCGAGGCCCTGGTCGCCATGTACGAGGGTGCCCCCCTGTACATCGAGCTCCCGGCCTCGGTCGAGCTGACCATCTCCCACACCGAGCCGGGCGTCCAGGGCGACCGCTCCACCGGTGGCTCCAAGCCGGCCACCCTGGAGACCGGCGCCGAGATCGCCGTGCCGCTGTTCATCGTCACCGGTGAGAAGATCAAGGTCGACACCCGCGACGGCAGCTACCTCGGCCGGGTGAAGTAAGTCCGTGTCGGCCGCACGCAGCAAGGCCCGTACGCGAGCCTTCCAGATCCTCTTCGAGGCCGACCACCGCGGGGTCGACCCGCAGCGGGTCCTCGCCGACTGGGTGGCCCGTGCCCGGGAGCCCAAGCCGGACGAGGGCACCCCGCAGGTCGGTGAGTACACCATGGAGCTGATCGAGGGGTACGTCCAGCACGCCCGCCGGATCGACGACCTCATCTCCGAGTACGCGGTGGGCTGGACGCTCGACCGGATGCCGATCGTGGACCGCAACGTCCTGCGGCTCGGTGCGTACGAGCTGATCTGGGAGGACGGCGTCCCGGACGCGGTCGTCCTGGACGAGGCCGTCGAGATCGCCAAGGAGTTCTCCACGGACGACTCCCCGGCCTTCGTCAACGGCCTGCTCGCCCGCTTCCTGGAGCTCAAGCCGAGCATCCGCCGGTAGGCGGCACTCCGACGCACGGCCGCCGGACCCGACAGGGTCCGGCGGCCGTCGTGCGTTCGGGCCGGGTGGCGTATGTTGGGACCCTACTCGCCAGTAACCTGGTGCTCCGGTGACCCACGCGCACCGGTGACCCCGCAGCGAAGGGCAGGCCACCCCCCATGACCACGGCGATCCGCAGCGAGTTCGACCAGGGCATCGCCCTCACCAGGCACCCGGCCGAGCCGGGCCGCTACGACGGCGAACTGGGCGCCGGCTGGCAGATCGGCGGCGGCGTCAACGGCGGGCTGCTGCTCGCGATGGCGGGCCACGCCCTCTCGCTGGAGCACGGCGACCACGCCGACCCGGTCTCGATCAGCGGTTACTACCTCTCCGCCTCCCACCCCGGCCCGGCCACCGTCCGTACCGAGGTGCTCCGCACCGGCCGCTCGCTCTCCACCGGCACCGCCTCGCTCAGCCAGGACGGCGTGGAGCGGCTGCGCGTGGTGGCCACCCACGGCGACCTCGCCGACGCCGGCGGCGACGTGCGGACCACCGCCCAGCCGCCGCAGCTGCCGCCGCCGGACCAGTGCGTCGGCGTGGAGCACGCCCCCAAGCAGCTGATCGAGCAGGCCGCCCTCCTGGAGCGGTTCGACCTGCGGCTCGACCCGGCGACCATCGGCTGGGCGCTCGGGCAGCCCTCCGGCAACGGCCGGATCCAGGGCTGGTTCCGGCTCGCCGACGGCCGGGAGCCCGACCCGCTGCTGCTCCTGCTGGTCGCCGACGCGCTGCCGCCGGTCACCTTCGACCTCGGGATGCCCGGCTGGGCCCCCACCATCGAGCTGACCGTCCACCTGCGGGCGAAGCCGGCGCCCGGCTGGCTGCGCGTCACCCACGCCACCCGCAACGTGGCCGGCGGCTACTTCGAGGAGGACGCCGAGGTCTGGGACGAGTCCGGCCGCCTGGTCGCCCAGTCGCGTCAGCTCGCCCGGGTGTCGCGGCAGGCCTGACCGCCGCCGTCCCGCGACCCGCCGCGCCCGGCCGCCCGCCGGGTGCGGCGCGGTCCGGCGGGTTGCGCCGACCGGGTGACGTGCCTCGCCTCACGGTCGGTTACATTCCTGTGACACGCCGTACGTGTGCGACACCCGGGGCTGGGGAGGACAACGGTCGGCGGCACCCCTGCCGCCGCCGACCGCCACTGCCCCAGGAGCCTCCGATGAGCCGCAACGGCCGCGCCCGCCGCACCCCCGACTGCTCCGCCGCCGGCCCCCGCCCCCGCGCGCGGCTGCGGCACGAGCGGCGCCGGGCGGACGGCGCGGGGCAGGCCTTCGTCATCGGGGTGCTGACCAGCGCCGCCGACTTCGAGCGCGCCGCCGCCTGGCGCCTCTGCGACGCCCCGGACTACGAGACCTACCTGCGGGACACCGCCGACCTGCTCGCCGAGGCCCGGCGCGGCTTCGACACCGTCCGGGCCCGGATGTTCCACCCGCAGGACTTCGAGGAGTTCTGCCTCCTGCACGGCCTCGACCCGGCCGAGCCGGGCGCCCGCGACCGCTACCTGGTCAATCCGCCGCTGCAGACCCAGCTCCTCGCCTACCAGGGCGAGGACCTCGCCGGGGACTTCCTGCCCCGGCTGGTCCGGGCCCGCGAGAACGGGCTGACGCTGCGCCACGCGGACCTGCTGCTGGACGGCGGGCTCTACGAGGAGCACGGCCGGGCCGTCCGGGAGGCCTACCAGCGCGGCGCCGAGGTGTTCCGGCGGATGCTGGTCGGCGCGGGCAGCGGGGTCTACGAGCTGCGCCTCGCGGTGGACGCCCCCGGTGGCCGGCTGACGGCCGCGGCCCGGGTGCTCCAGTGGGAGGACGGCGTGGTGCGGATCAACGACGAGGACCTGGAGCTGGTCTGCGCGGTGCTCTGCGCGGGGCTGGCCCGGGAGCTGCCGGGGCTGGCGGTGCTGCACGGCACGCAGGGCTCGGCGGCGGCCCGCGGAGCCGGTGACGGGGCTGCCGACCCCGCCGGTGACGGAGCCGCCGACCGGGCCTTCCGCGGGGCGGCCTGGGCCTGGGCCAGCGCTGGGCAGGGCTGGGCGCCGACCGCGGCCGCGGTGCGCCTGGAGGGCGTGGCGGCCGAGCCCGGCCACAGCCTGGGCACGGTCCGCTGAGGCCGCCGGAGCGGCCCGGGCGGCCCGGGCCGGTTTCGGTCCGGGGCCGGACGCGCGACGGCGCGGCCCCCGTTCCGGGGCACCGCGCCGTGACGTTTCTGCTTGGCCCTGCCCGTTCCTGCTGGTGGGAGGCGGTGGGAGCCGGTGGGAGCCGGTGGGAGCCGGTGGGGGCGAGCCTCAGCTCGCCTCCTCCTCGCGCACCGCACGGCGCGCGTCGGGGTTCAGCACGCCCCAGGAGATCAGCTGCTCGGTCAGGATCGACGGCGACTGGTCGTAGATCACGGCCAGCGTGCGCAGGTCGTCCTGGCGGATCGAGAGCACCTTGCCGTTGTAGTCACCGCGCTGGCTCTGGATGGTCGCCGCGTAGCGCTGCAGCGGACCGGCCTTCTCGGACGGGACCTGGGTCAGTCTCTCCAGGTCCAGCACGAGGCGCGGCGGCGGCTCGGCCGCACCACCGGGCGTACCGCCGGGCAGCAGCTCCTGGACCGGAACGCCGTAGAACTCCGCCAGCTCGGCCAGCCGCTGCACGGTGACCGCACGGTCACCGCGCTCGTACGAGCCGACGACGACTGCCTTCCAGCGCCCCTGGGACTTCTCCTCGACACCGTGCAGGGAGAGCCCCTGCTGAGTGCGGATCGCTCGGAGTTTTCCTCCGAGTTGCTTCGCGTAGTCGCTGGACATTGATCTCCCCGGACGAGATTGCTTCGCGTTCAGTGGTGGGTCACGGGCGATAGTCGACGTCGTTACCGGTGGGTTCGACGCCAGTCTCGTAACTCACTGTGAGGTTACGTAGAGTGAGGTAGCTGCGTCAAGCCGAATGGGGCAGTCGTGCGAATGGCCCGCGTCCGCGGTGCGTCGCGGACGTTAACCCGGTGAAGCGGAATGATGGACGCCGGTTTGCCGTCGGGCGCGCTGGTACGATGGCGGGAGCCCGCGCCGCGTCGGCGGGGGCGTTCCAGACATCCTTTAAGGCCCGTCCAGTGAGGCGGGGAAGGAGGTCCGCTTCGGCATGACCACACATCACGAACCGACGCCGCGCCCGCCGCACCAGGTGCTGGACGGCACGGACATCGCCCGGGTGATCACCCGGATAGCCCACGAGATCGTCGAGCGCGCCAAGGGCGCGGAGGACGTCGTGCTGCTCGGCATCCACACCAGGGGCGTGCACCTCGCCCGCCGGCTGCGCGACCGGCTGACCCAGATCACCGGCCGGGAGATCCCGTTCGGGACGCTGGACATCACCATGTACCGGGACGACCTGCGGCTGAAGCCCGCCCGGGCCCTGGAGCACACCGAGATCCCGGCCGGCGGCATCGACGGCAGGCTCGTCGTCCTGGTCGACGACGTGCTCTTCTCGGGCCGCACCATCCGCGCCGCGCTCGACGCGCTCAGCGACATCGGCCGCCCGCGCGCCGTCCAGCTCGCCGTCCTGGTCGACCGCGGCCACCGCGAGCTGCCGATCCGCGCCGACTACGTGGGCAAGAACCTCCCCACCTCGCTGCGCGAGGCCGTGCAGGTCCGCCTCGCGGACAGCGACGGCGTGGACGCCGTGCTGGTCGGCGACCGCGACCACGCGGACGCGTCGCGTCCCCCGCGCAGTGAGCGCAGCTCGCAGGCCCTGGCCGCCCGGCCGTCCGAACCGCACCTCCCGGAGTAACCCGCGTGAAGCGCCACCTCGTCTCCGCCGCCGACCTCACCCGCGACGACGCGCTGCTGATCCTGGACACCGCCGAGGAGCTGGCCCAGCTCTCCGGACGGGCCGTCAAGAAGCTGCCTACGCTCCGTGGTCGAACGGTCGTCAACCTCTTCTTCGAAGACTCCACCCGCACCAAGACCTCCTTCGAGGTCGCCGAGAAGCGGCTCTCCGCCGACGTCATCAACTTCTCCGCCAAGGGCTCCTCGGTCTCCAAGGGCGAGAGCCTCAAGGACACCGCGCTCACCCTCCAGGCGATGGGCGCCGACGCGGTCGTCATCCGGCACCACGCCTCCGGCGCGCCGGCCCGGCTGGCCCAGTCCGACTGGCTGCACGGCAGCGTCATCAACGCCGGCGACGGCACCCACGAGCACCCCACCCAGGCGCTGCTCGACGCCTTCACCATGCGCCGCCACCTCAACGCCGGCCTCGGCCGCGACCTCGCCGGCCGGCGGGTGACCATCGTCGGCGACGTCCTGCACAGCCGGGTGGCCCGCTCCAACGTCCACCTGCTCACCACCCTCGGCGCCCAGGTCACCTTCGTGGCCCCGCCGACGCTGCTGCCGATCGGCATCGAGAACTGGCCCTGCGAGGTCAGCTACGACCTGGAGAGCGTGCTCCCCAAGACGGACGCGCTGATGATGCTCCGGGTGCAGCGCGAGCGGATGAACGCCGCCTTCTTCCCGACCGAGCGCGAGTACAGCCGCCGCTACGGCCTGGACGGCAGCCGGATGGCGCAGCTGCCCGAGCACGCCATCGTGATGCACCCCGGCCCGATGGTCCGCGGCATGGAGATCACCGCCGAGGTCGCCGACTCGCCGCGCTGCACCGTGGTCGAGCAGGTCGCCAACGGCGTCTCCGTCCGGATGGCCGTCCTGTACCTGCTGCTCGGCGGCGCCACGCTCGCCGACGCCGCCCCCCGCACCGACTCCGTGGAGACCGCTCAGTGACCACCTACCTGATCCGCAACGCCCAGATCCTCGGCGGCGCCCCGCAGGACCTCCACCTCGCCGACGGCGTGGTCAAGGAGATCGGCACCGGCCTGGCGGTCGAGGCGGACATCGAGATCGACGCCTCCGGCCTGATCGTCCTGCCGGGCCTGGTCGACCTGCACACCCACCTGCGCGAGCCCGGCCGCGAGGACGCCGAGACGGTGCTCACCGGCACCCGGGCCGCCGCGATGGGCGGCTTCACCGCCGTGCACGCGATGGCCAACACCTTCCCGGTGGCCGACACCGCCGGCGTGGTCGAGCAGGTCTGGCGGCTCGGCCAGGAGTCCGGCTTCTGCGACGTGCGCCCGGTCGGCGCCGTCACCGTCGGCCTGGAGGGCAAGAAGCTCGCCGAGCTGGGCGCGATGCACGACTCGGCCGCCGAGGTGCGGGTCTTCTCCGACGACGGCAAGTGCGTCGACGACGCGGTGATCATGCGGCGGGCGCTGGAGTACGTGAAGGCCTTCGACGGGGTCGTCGCCCAGCACGCCCAGGAGCCCCGGCTCACCGAGGGCGCCCAGATGAACGAGGGCCAGGTCTCCGGCGAGCTCGGGCTGGGCGGCTGGCCGGCCGTCGCCGAGGAGGCGATCATCGCCCGCGACGTGCTGCTCGCCGCGCACGTCGGCTCGCGCCTGCACGTCTGCCACGTCTCGACGGCCGGCTCGGTGGAGATCATCCGCTGGGCCAAGGCCAAGGGCTGGAACGTCACCGCCGAGGTCACCCCGCACCACCTGCTGCTCACCGACGAGCTGGTCCGCTCCTACGACCCGGTGTACAAGGTGAACCCGCCGCTGCGCACCGCGGCCGACGTCCAGGCGCTGCGCAAGGCGCTCGCGGACGGCACCATCGACGCCGTCGCGACGGACCACGCGCCGCACCCGTCCGAGGACAAGGACTGCGAGTGGGCCGTGGCCGCGATGGGCATGGTCGGTCTGGAGACGGCGCTCTCGGTGGTGCAGCAGACCATGGTCGACACGGGCCTGCTGAACTGGGAGGGCGTCGCGGACCGGATGTCGCACCGACCGGCCCGGATCGGTCGCCTCACCGGCCACGGACGACCCGTCTCGGTCG
Organism: Kitasatospora sp. NPDC022856; assembly: GCF_055561235.1. NCBI lineage: Bacteria > Bacillati > Actinomycetota > Actinomycetes > Kitasatosporales > Streptomycetaceae > Kitasatospora > Kitasatospora sp. NPDC022856. The sequence goes on from NZ_JBVHHE010000009.1 coordinate 176,792, forward strand.
GTGAGCCCGCCAACCTGGTGCTGTTCGATCCCGCGTACCGTGGTGCCGTGAACCCCGACAGCTTCGCCACCCGCAGTCGCAACACCCCCTACCGTGGCCTCGACCTGCCCGGCCGGGTGCACGCCACCTTCCTGCGCGGCACCGCCACGGTGCTCGCCGGCGAGCTGGTCGAGCAGGGCGGGCTCGCGTGAGCGCCTTCACCGGGCTCGCCCAGGAGCAGGCCAGGGTCACCGACTGGCCCGGGTACATCGGCTGGGCCATCGGCCTGCTGCTGGTGATCGGGCTGGTCTACTGGCTGATGCGCCAGGGCTGGAACTGGCGGCGCACCCTGCAGTCCGGCATCCCGCCGCTGCCCGCCGTGCCGGCCCGGGCCGGCCGGACCATCCTGGAGACCAGCGGCCGGTACCACGGCACCACCACCGCCGGGAACTGGCTGGACCGGGTCGTCGCGCACGGCCTGGGCACCCGCAGCCGGGCCGACCTGACCCTCGGCGCGGACGGCCTGCTGGTGCAGCGCCCCGGCGACGTCGACTTCTGGATCCCGGCCGAGCAGCTGACCGGGGCCCGGACGGACTCCGGGATCGCCGGCAAGGTCGTGCCGTCCGGACTGCTCGTCGTCACCTGGACGCACGAGGGCACCGCGCTGGACTCCGGGTTCCGGGCCGACCACCCCGGCGAGCACGCCGCCTGGGTCGAGGCGATCGCCCACCTCGCAACACGTACGCAGACGAAGACGGAAGAGGCCGCTCAATGACCGCACCTGCCCCCACCACGCAGCGCCAACGGCGGGACCGCGTCCCCGCCGTGCTCGTCCTGGAGGACGGCCGGATCTTCCGTGGCCAGGCCTACGGCGCGATCGGCGAGACCTTCGGCGAGGCCGTCTTCAACACCGGCATGTCCGGCTACCAGGAGACCCTGACCGACCCGTCGTACCACCGCCAGGTGGTCGCGATGACCGCCCCGCAGATCGGCAACACCGGCTGGAACGACGAGGACGACGAGTCCCGCCGGATCTGGGTCGCCGGGTACATCGTGCGCGACCCCGCCCGGGTGACGTCCAACTGGCGCTCGCGCCGCCCGCTCGACGAGGAGCTCGTCAACCAGGGCGTCGTCGGCATCAGCGGCATCGACACCCGCGCCCTCACCCGCCACCTGCGCGAGCGCGGCGCGATGCGCTGCGGCATCTTCTCCGGCCCGGCGCTGGCGGACGACGCCGCGCTGCTGGCCCGGGTGCAGCAGTCGCCCGAGATGAAGGGCGCCGACCTCTGCCCCGAGGTCGCCACCACCGAGCCGTACGTGGTGCCCGCCGTCGGCGAGAAGAAGTTCACCGTCGCCGCGCTGGACCTCGGCATCAAGGCGATGACCCCGCAGCGGATGGCCGAGCGCGGCATCGAGGTGCACGTGCTGCCGGCGAACTCCACGCTGGAGGACATCTACGCCGTCGACCCGGACGGCGTCTTCTTCTCCAACGGCCCGGGCGACCCGGCCACCGCCGACCACCAGGTCGCCGTGGCGCAGGGCGTGCTGGAGCGCCGGACCCCGTTCTTCGGGATCTGCTTCGGCAACCAGATCCTCGGCCGGGCGCTGGGCTTCGGCACCTACAAGCTCAAGTACGGCCACCGCGGCATCAACCAGCCGGTGCAGGACCGCACCACCGGCAAGGTCGAGGTGACCGCGCACAACCACGGCTTCGCCGTGAACGCGCCGCTGGACAAGGTGAGCGACACGCCGTTCGGCCGGGTCGAGGTCTCCCACGTCTGCCTCAACGACGATGTGGTCGAGGGCCTCCAGGCACTGGACGTGCCCGCCTTCAGCGTGCAGTACCACCCGGAAGCGGCGGCCGGCCCGCACGACGCGGCGTACCTCTTCGACCGGTTCGTCGAGCTCATGCGAGGCGACGACAACGACAGTGTTGAGCTCATGGAGGGCCAGCGTGCCTAAGCGCACCGACATCAAGTCCGTCCTGGTCATCGGCTCCGGCCCGATCGTCATCGGCCAGGCCGCGGAGTTCGACTACTCGGGCACGCAGGCCTGCCGGGTGCTCAAGGCCGAGGGCCTGCGGGTCATCCTGGTCAACTCCAACCCGGCCACGATCATGACCGACCCGGAGATCGCCGACGCCACCTACGTCGAGCCGATCACCCCGGAGTTCGTCGAGAAGATCATCGCCAAGGAGCGCCCGGACGCCCTGCTGCCGACCCTGGGCGGGCAGACCGCGCTCAACACGGCGATCGCGCTGGACGCCAACGGCGTGCTGGCCAAGTACAACGTGGAGCTGATCGGCGCCAAGGTCGACTCGATCCACAAGGGCGAGGACCGCGAGCTCTTCAAGGGCGTCGTCGAGGCCGTCAACGCCAAGATCGGCCACGGCGAGTCCGCCCGCTCGGTGATCTGCCACACCATGGACGACGTGCTGGCCGGCGTCGACACGCTCGGCGGCTACCCGGTCGTGGTCCGCCCCTCCTTCACCATGGGCGGCGCCGGCTCGGGCTTCGCGCACAACGAGGAGGACCTGCGCCGCATCGCCGGCCAGGGCCTGACCCTCTCGCCGACCACCGAGGTGCTCCTGGAGGAGTCCATCCTCGGCTGGAAGGAGTACGAGCTGGAGCTGATGCGCGACAAGAACGACAACGTCGTGGTCGTCTGCTCGATCGAGAACTTCGACCCGATGGGCGTGCACACCGGTGACTCGATCACCGTCGCCCCGGCGATGACGCTGACCGACCGCGAGTACCAGATCCTGCGCGACATCGGCATCGCGGTCATCCGCGAGGTCGGCGTGGACACCGGCGGCTGCAACATCCAGTTCGCGGTCGACCCCGCGGACGGCCGGGTCATCGTCATCGAGATGAACCCGCGCGTCTCGCGCTCCTCGGCGCTGGCCTCGAAGGCGACCGGCTTCCCGATCGCCAAGATCGCGGCGAAGCTCGCCGTCGGCTACACCCTGGACGAGATCCCCAACGACATCACCGAGCAGACGCCGGCGTCGTTCGAGCCGACCCTCGACTACGTCGTGGTGAAGGTCCCGCGGTTCGCGTTCGAGAAGTTCCCGAGCGCCGACGCCACGCTGACCACCACCATGAAGTCGGTCGGCGAGGCCATGGCCATGGGCCGCAACTTCCCCGAGGCGCTCAACAAGGCGCTCCGCTCGCTGGAGAAGAAGGGCTCCCAGTTCACCTGGGCCGGCCCGGTCGGCGACAAGACCGCGCTGCTGGAGAAGGCCGTGGTCCCCACCGACGGCCGGATCAACACCGTCATGGAGGCCATCCGGGCCGGCGCCACCGCGGAGGAGGTGTTCGAGTACACCAAGATCGACCCGTGGTTCGTCGACCAGCTCTTCCTGCTGGACGAGATCGCCGACGAGCTGGCCGAGGCCGCCGAGCTCACCCCCGAGCTGCTGCGCCACGCCAAGCGGCACGGCTTCTCCGACCTGCAGATCGGTGAGATCCGCGGCCTGCGGACCGACGTGGTCCGCGAGGTCCGGCACGCGCTCGGCATCCGCCCGGTGTTCAAGACCGTCGACACCTGCGCCGCCGAGTTCGCCGCCAAGACCCCGTACTTCTACTCGTCCTACGACGAGGAGAACGAGGTCGCCCCGCGCACCAAGCCCGCGGTGATCATCCTCGGCTCGGGCCCGAACCGCATCGGCCAGGGCATCGAGTTCGACTACTCGTGCGTCCACGCCTCCTTCGCGCTGGCCGACGCCGGGTACGAGACCGTGATGGTCAACTGCAACCCGGAGACCGTCTCCACCGACTACGACACCTCCGACCGGCTCTACTTCGAGCCGCTCACCCTGGAGGACGTGCTGGAGATCGTCCACGCCGAGCAGCAGGCCGGACCGCTCGCGGGCGTGATCGTCCAGCTCGGCGGCCAGACCCCGCTCGGCCTGGCCCAGGCGCTCAAGGACAACGGCGTGCCGATCGTCGGCACCCAGCCCGAGGCGATCGACCTCGCCGAGGAGCGCGGCGCCTTCGGCCGCGTGCTGCGCGACGCCGGCCTGCCCGCCCCCAAGCACGGCACGGCCTTCTCCTTCGAGGAGGCCAAGGCGATCGCCGACGAGATCGGCTACCCCGTGCTGGCCCGCCCGTCCTACGTGCTCGGCGGCCGCGGCATGGAGATCGTCTACGACGAGGCCTCGCTCGCCTCCTACCTGGAGCGGCACGCCGGTCTGATCTCCGAGCACCCGGTGCTGATCGACCGCTTCCTCGACGACGCGGTGGAGATCGACGTCGACGCGCTCTACGACGGCACCGAGCTCTACCTCGGCGGCGTCATGGAGCACATCGAGGAGGCCGGCATCCACTCCGGCGACTCCGCCTGCGCGCTGCCCCCGATCACCCTCGGCGGCTACGACATCAAGCGGCTGCGCACCTCCACCGAGGCGATCGCCCGCGGCGTCGGCGTCCGCGGCCTGATCAACATCCAGTTCGCCCTCTCCGGCGACATCCTGTACGTGCTGGAGGCCAACCCCCGCGCCTCCCGCACCGTGCCGTTCACCTCCAAGGCCACGGCGGTGCCGCTGGCCAAGGCCGCCGCCCGGATCTCGCTCGGCGCCACCGTCGCCGAGCTGCGCGCCGAGGGCCTGCTCCCGGCCGAGGGCGACGGCGGCACCCTGCCCGCCGACTGCCCGATCTCCGTCAAGGAGGCCGTGATGCCGTGGAGCCGCTTCCGCGACATCTACGGCCGCGGCGTGGACACCGTGCTCGGCCCGGAGATGCGCTCCACCGGCGAGGTCATGGGCATCGACAAGGTCTTCGGCACGGCGTACGCCAAGTCGCAGGCCGGTGCCTACGGCGCGCTGCCGACCAAGGGCAAGGTCTTCGTCTCCGTCGCCAACCGGGACAAGCGCAACCTGGTCTTCCCGGCCCGCGCGCTGGTCGGCCTCGGGTTCGAGCTGCTCGCCACCGCCGGCACCGCCGAGGTGCTGCAGCGCGGCGGCATCCCCGCCACCGTGGTGCGCAAGCACAGCGAGGGCGAGGGCCCGAACGGCGAGCGGACCATCGTCCAGCTGATCCACGACGGTGAGGTCGACCTCATCATCAACACGCCGTACGGCACCGGCGGCCGTCTCGACGGCTACGAGATCCGCACCGCCGCCGTCGCCCGTTCGGTGCCCTGCCTGACCACCGTCCAGGCGATGGGCGCCGCCGTCCAGGGCATCGACGCGCTGCTGCGCGACGAGGTCGGGGTGATGTCGCTCCAGGAGCACGCCCAGCTGATCAACGCCGGCCGCGCGAAGTAGCACCACCGCAGTGGGGGGCACCGACCGCCGGGTGCCCCCCACTGCCATGCCCACCCGTCGCCCGCCGCCGCCCCTCGCCCGACGGGCCGCGCCCGATCCTCAGTTGGGACCCGCTGTGTACAAGCTCCTGTTCGACCTCGTCTTCAAGAAGATGGACCCCGAGAAGGCCCACCACCTGGCCTTCTTCTGGGTCCGGCTGGCGTCCTCGGTGCCCGGCCTGCGCACCCTCGTCCGGCTGGTGCTCGCCCCGCGCGACCGGGCGCTGCGCACCACCGCCCTCGGCCTCGACCTGCCCGGCCCGTTCGGCCTGGCGGCCGGCTTCGACAAGAACGGCGTCGGCATCGACGGCCTGTCGATGCTCGGCTTCGACTACGTCGAGATCGGCACCGTCACCGGTGAGCCGCAGCCGGGCAACCCGGCGCCGCGGCTGTTCCGCCTAGTCGAGGACCGCGCGCTGATCAACCGGATGGGCTTCAACAACCAGGGCTCGGCCCGGGTCGCCGCCCGGCTGGCCGCACGCCCGCACACCAGCTCCACACCGGTCGTCGGCGTCAACATCGGCAAGACCAAGGTGGTCGAGGAGGCCGACGCGATCGCCGACTACGTGAAGTCCACCGAGCGGCTCGCCCAGTACGCCGACTACCTGGTGGTCAACGTCAGCTCGCCGAACACCCCGGGCCTGCGCAACCTCCAGGCCGTCTCGCACCTCGGCCCGCTGCTGGCCGCCGTCCGCGAGGCCGCCGACCGCTCCACCGCACACCACGTGCCGCTGCTGGTCAAGATCGCCCCCGACCTGGCCGACGAGGACGTCGACGCGGTCGCCGACCTCGCCCTGGAGCTGGGCCTGGACGGCATCATCGCCACCAACACCACGATCGGCCGCGAGGGCCTGCGCGCGAGCGCCGCCCGGATCGAGGAGATCGGCATGGGCGGCCTCTCCGGTGCCCCGCTCAAGGCCCGCGCGCTGGAGGTGCTGCAGCGCCTGCGCGCCCGGACCGAGGGCCGGCTGACCCTGGTCTCGGTCGGCGGCATCGAGACCGCCGAGGACGCCTGGCAGCGCATCGTGCACGGCGCCGACCTGGTCCAGGGCTACAGCGCCTTCATCTACCAGGGCCCGTTCTGGTGCCGGCGCATCCACAAGGGCCTCTCCGCCCGCGTCCGGGCCGGAGGCTTCCGCGACCTGGCGGCCGCCGTCGGCAGCGCCAAGGCCTCCTGACCCCCGCCGGACCCCCTCACCCCCGTGCTACGCCCTGGAAGGACGTCATGACCCTCGCCCCCTTCGGTGCCCGCCTGCGGCACGCCCTCGACACCCGCGGCCAGCTCTGCGTGGGCATCGACCCGCACGCCTCCCTGCTCGCCGCCTGGGGGCTGGAGGACTCCGTGGCGGGCCTGGAGACCTTCAGCCGCACCGTGGTCGAGGCCCTGGCCGACCGGGTGGCCGTGCTCAAGCCCCAGGCCGCCTTCTTCGAGCGGTTCGGCTCCCGGGGCGTCGCGGTGCTGGAGCGGTCCGTCGAGGAGGCCCGGGCGGCCGGCGCGCTCGTCCTGATGGACGCCAAGCGCGGCGACATCGGCTCCACCATGGCCGCGTACGCGGAGGCCTTCCTGGCGCCCGGCAGCCCGCTCTTCTCGGATGCCGTCACCGTCAGCCCGTACCTGGGCTTCGGCTCGCTGCGGCCGGCGCTCGACCTGGCGGCGGCAGGCGGCACCGGGGTGTTCGCGCTGGCCCTCACCTCCAACCCGGAGGGCGCCGAGGTGCAGCGCGCGACCGGCGCGGACGGCGAGCCGGTGGCGGCCGCGGTGCTGCGGCAGCTGGCCGCCGAGAACGCCGGCGCGGAGCCGCTCGGCTCGTTCGGCGCGGTGGTCGGCGCGACGCTGGCCGACGCGGGCGTCGACCTGGCGATCAACGGCCCGCTGCTGGCCCCGGGGATCGGCGCCCAGGGCGCCACGATGGCGGACCTGCCGCGGGTGTTCGGCGCCTCGGTGCGCAACGTGGTGCCGAGCGTCAGCCGCGACGTCCTGCGGCGCGGCCCGTCGCCGGCGGCCCTGCGGGAGGCGGCGGACCGCTTCGTCCAGGAGTACGCGGACGCGGTGAAGTAGCGGGCGCCGCAGCGCTTTCGGTGGCACCCGAAGCGTCGCCGCGGAGGTGGCGTGATGTGCCGCGATGGCGTGACGGGGTGGCGCGGGGTCTCACGACTTGACGTGAGCGCCGTCACATCGGTGGTGCCAAAGGTCCGCAATCGCGGTCATTTTGCCCGGGAAAGTCCTGGTCGGCCTTGGCTGACCAGGACTTTTCGTGTTCTTTTCCTGACGTGGCGCCGCAATCCGGGTAGTGTCCGGCGATAGGTCATCGAAGAGCGGCGATTCCCGTTGCTCTCGCAGGTCAGAGCCGTGAGGTTCCCCTGCGGCCGGTGTCCTGGGAACCAAACCAGTCATAGCTCAATCCCTTCCTTCCACACCCTGAGGTGAACGGCGTGGCTCTTCCGCCCCTTACCCCTGAACAGCGCACCGCCGCGCTCGCCAAGGCCGCCGAGGCTCGCCGGGAGCGCGCCGAGGTCAAGAATCGGCTCAAGCACTCCGGCGCCTCCCTGCACGAGGTGATCAAGGCCGGCAAGGCCGACAACGACGTGATCGGCAAGATGAAGGTCTCCGCGCTCCTGGAGTCCCTCCCCGGCGTGGGCAAGGTCCGCGCCAAGCAGATCATGGAGCGCCTCGGCATCAGCGAGAGCCGTCGTGTCCGTGGCCTCGGTACGAACCAGATCGCCTCCCTGGAGCGGGAGTTCGGCGGCGGTGCCGCCTGACCGTGCCCCCGTGGTCCCGGGAGCGTCCGCGATCCGGGATAATCGGTGCATGAGTGAGCGTCCGCGGCTGACCGTGCTCTCCGGCCCCTCGGGGGTCGGCAAGAGCACGGTCGTCGCTCATATGAGGAAGCAGCACCCCGAAGTCTGGCTCTCGGTGTCGGCGACGACCCGCCACCCGAGGCCCGGCGAGCAGCACGGGGTCCAGTACCACTTCGTCGACAACGACGAGTTCGACAAGCTGATCGCCAACGGTGAGCTGCTGGAGTGGGCCGTGTTCGCGGGCAACCGCTACGGCACCCCGCGCCAGGCCGTACTGGAGAAGCTGGAAGCCGGCGTGCCGGTCCTGCTGGAGATCGACCTGCAGGGCGCCCGTCAGGTGCGCGAGTCGATGCCCGAGGCGCAGCTGGTCTTCCTGGCTCCGCCGAGCTGGGGGGAGCTGGTCCGCCGGCTCACCGGCCGGGGCACCGAGCCGCAGGACGTCATCGAGAAGCGGCTGGAGGCGGCCAAGGTCGAGCTGGCCGCCGAGACGGAGTTCGACACGAGCCTTGTCAACACCTCGGTCGAGCAGGTAGCGGCCGAACTGCTAGCCTTGCTCGGTGTAGTCTGACCTGTCTGTCTTTTCCACCTTTCGGAAGGTTTTCGCGTGTCCTCTTCCATGACCGCGCCCGAGGGCATCATCAACCCGCCGATCGACGAGCTGCTTGAGGCCACCGACTCCAAGTACAGCCTCGTGATCTACGCCGCCAAGCGCGCGCGTCAGATCAACGCGTACTACTCGCAGCTCGGTGAGGGCCTGCTGGAGTACGTCGGCCCGCTGGTGGACACCCACGTGCACGAGAAGCCGCTGTCGATCGCGCTGCGCGAGATCAACGCCGGCATGCTCACCGCCGAGGCGGTCGAGGCGGCCTGAGCCGGTCTCCCTGTCTGTTCTGTCGAAGGGCCCGTCGGATCCGTTCCGGCGGGCCCTTCGGCGTGCCCGGGGGCGGTGCGGGGTGCACCGTGCCGCCGGCCGGCGGGGGGTCGTAGGGTGAGCACGTCCCGAGCGAGGAGAGAGTGGGAAGCATGAGCGCGAGCACGGACCGGTCGGACGCACCGCGCGTCGTCCTCGGCGTCAGCGGCGGCATCGCCGCCTACAAGGCGTGCGAGGTGCTGCGGCGGTTCACCGAATCCGGCCACCAGGTGACCGTGGTGCCCACCGAGGCCGCGCTGCACTTCGTCGGCGAGGCCACCTGGGCCGCGCTCTCCGGCCGTCCCGCCGCCACCGAGACCTGGGAGCGGGTCCACGAGGTGCCGCACGTGCGGATCGGGCAGAGCGCCGACCTCGTCGTGGTCGCCCCCGCGACCGCCGACCTGATGGCCAAGGCCGCCCACGGGCTCGCCGACGACCTGCTCACCAACACCCTGCTGACCGCGCGCTGCCCGGTCGTCCTGGCGCCGGCGATGCACACCGAGATGTGGGAGCACCCGGCGACCCGGGAGAACGTGGCCACGCTGCGCCGCCGGGGCGTCGTGGTGCTGGAGCCCGCCGTCGGGCGGCTGACCGGCAAGGACACCGGCAAGGGGCGGCTGCCCGAGCCGTCCGCGATCTTCGACGCCTGCCGGGCGCTGCTGCGCCGGGGCGCGGCCGCGGCCGACCTGGCCGGCCGGCACGTGGTGGTCTCGGCCGGCGGTACCCGTGAGCCGCTGGACCCGGTGCGCTACCTCGGCAACCGGTCCTCCGGCAAGCAGGGCTACGCGCTGGCCGCGACCGCCGCGGCGCGCGGCGCCCGGGTGACGTTGCTCTCGGCCAACGCGGAGCTGCCCGACCCGGCCGGGGTCGACGTGGTGCACGTCTCGACCGCGCTGGAGCTGCGGGAGGCCGCGACGAAGGCGGCGGCGGACGCCGACGCGGTGGTGATGGCCGCCGCGGTGGCCGACTTCCGCCCGGCCGAGTACGCCAGCGGCAAGATCAAGAAGGTCGAGGGGGTCGAGCCGGCCCCGGTCGCGCTGGTCCGCAACCCGGACATCCTGGCCGAGCTCTCCGCCCAGCGGCCCCGTTCGGGTCAACTGGTGGTGGGTTTCGCGGCGGAGACCGACGACGTGCTGGCGAACGGTCGCGCGAAGCTCGCCCGCAAGGGCTGCGACCTGCTGGTGGTGAACGAGGTCGGCAACGGCAAGGCCTTCGGCACGGACGTCAACGAGGCCGTGATTCTGGGCTCGGACGGCACTGAGACGGGGGTGCCGGTGGGGCCGAAGGAGGCGCTCGCCGACGTGGTCTGGGACCTGGTCGCGAAGCGGTGGCAACCGGTCGCCGAGTGATCTCAAGAGGTGAGCAACCGGTCTCCTTTTCCGGAATCGAGTCCCGATAGCCGGTAGCTGACCGTTACACTCCAGGAATCAAGTCTTTCCGGATGTCCCCGGTCCGCCGGGGGCCTTCAGTCAGCAGCCGCTGCAACCCCAGGGAGCGCTGTGTCTCGCCGCCTGTTCACCTCGGAATCCGTGACCGAGGGACACCCCGACAAGATCGCTGACCAGATCAGCGACACCATCCTTGACGCTCTCCTGCGAGAGGACCCGACGTCCCGGGTCGCCGTGGAGACGCTCATCACCACCGGCCAGGTGCACGTGGCCGGCGAGGTGACCACCAAGGCTTACGCGCCGATCGCGCAGCTCGTCCGGGACAAGATCCTGGAGATCGGCTACGACAGCTCCAAGAAGGGCTTCGACGGCGCCTCCTGCGGCGTCTCGGTGTCCATCGGTGCCCAGTCGCCCGACATCGCACAGGGTGTCGACACGGCGTACGAGGCCCGGGTGGAGGGTGACGAGGACGACCTGGACAAGCAGGGCGCCGGTGACCAGGGCCTGATGTTCGGCTACGCGTCCGACGAGACGCCCGAGCTCATGCCGCTGCCGATCACCCTGGCGCACCGCCTCTCGCGTCGCCTCTCCGAGGTCCGCAAGAACGGGACGATCCCGTACCTGCGCCCCGACGGCAAGACCCAGGTCACCATCGAGTACGACGGCGACAAGGCCGTCCGCCTCGACACCGTGGTCGTCTCCTCGCAGCACGCGAGCGACATCGACCTCGACTCGCTGCTCACCCCGGACATCCGCGAGTTCGTCGTGGAGCCGGAGCTCAAGGCGCTCGCCGAGCAGGGCATCAAGCTCGTGACCGAGGGCTACCGCCTGCTGGTCAACCCGACCGGGCGCTTCGAGATCGGCGGCCCGATGGGCGACGCCGGCCTCACCGGCCGCAAGATCATCATCGACACCTACGGCGGCTTCGCCCGGCACGGCGGCGGCGCCTTCTCCGGCAAGGACCCGTCCAAGGTGGACCGCTCGGCCGCCTACGCGATGCGCTGGGTGGCGAAGAACATCGTCGCCGCCGGCCTCGCCAGCCGCGCCGAGGTGCAGGTCGCGTACGCGATCGGCAAGGCCGAGCCGGTCGGCCTCTTCGTGGAGACCTTCGGCACCGAGACCGTGCCGGTGCTCACCATCCAGAAGGCCGTCACCGACGTGTTCGACCTTCGCCCGGCCGCGATCATCCGCGACCTGGACCTGCTCCGCCCGATCTACTCGCAGACCGCCGCGTACGGCCACTTCGGCCGTGAGCTGCCGGACTTCACCTGGGAGCGGACCGACCGGGTCGAGCAGCTGAAGAAGGCCGTACAGGACTGACCCGCGGTCGGCCCGACCGATCGGACCGCAGGCGGCGGCCGCCCCGACACGGGGGCGGCCGCCGCCTGCGGCGTTCCCCGGTCGGGGGCCGGTGCGGGCGTCATGTCGGTGTGACCTGGTAGTACTGGGAGCGATGAGCAGCACGCAGGGGAGTGACGAGGCCGGGGCGGCGCCGGAGCAGCTTGCCTTCATCCGGGAGACGGTCCGCCGGGCCAAGCCCCGGACGTGGCACGGCGCCAAGCGGGCCGAGCACCTGCCGGTGGCCCGGGTGGTGGTCGACAAGGGCGTCCTGACCATCGACAAGTTCTTCGACTACGAGGTGCCCGCCGCGATGGCGGACGACGCCCGGCCCGGCGTCCGGGTGCGGGTGCGTTTCGGGGCGCGGGTGGTGAAGGGCCAGCGCGAGGGCGGGGAGCTGCACGACGGGTTCATCGTCGAGCGGCTGGAGAAGAGCGACTTCCCCGGTCCGCTGGCGCCGCTCGCCCAGGTGCTGTCGCCCGAACCGGTCCTCACCCCGCAGCTGCTCCGGCTCTGCCGCACCGTCGCCGACCGGTACGCCGGCACCCTGGCGGACGTCCTCCAGCTGGCCGTACCGCCCCGGCACGCCAAGGCCGAGGCCGAGCCCTCGCCGCCGCCCGGCCCGCTGCCCGGGGCACCGCAGCCCGGCGGCTGGTCCCGCTACCCCGCCGGGCCCGACTTCCTCGCCGCGCTGGCCGCCGGCGGCCAGCCGCGCGCGGTCTGGACGGCGCTGCCCGGCCCCGGCTGGCCCTACGAGATCGCCCGGGCGGTCGCCGCCACGCTGGCGAGCGGGCGGGGCGCACTGGTCGTGCTGCCGGAGGGCCGGTCGGTGGCGCGGGTCGACCAGGCGCTGACCGAGCTGCTGGGCGAGGGCATGCACGCGACCCTGGCGGCCGACCTCGGCCCCCGCGAGCGCTACCGGCGCTGGCTCACGGTGAGCCGCGGCTCGGTGCGCGCCGCCATCGGGACCCGCGCCGCCATGTTCGCGCCGGTGCACGACCTCGGGCTGGTGGTCGTCTGGTCGGACGGCGACAGCAGCCACAGCGATCCGCGCAGCCCGCACCCGCACGTGCGGGAGGTCGCGCTGCTGCGCGCGGCGGAGGAGGGCGCCGGCGTCCTGCTCGGCGGGCACGCCGTCACGGTCGAGGGCGCGCAGCTGGTCAGCACCGGCTGGGCCCGGCCGCTGGTGGCCGACCGGGAGACCGTCCGGCAGGTGGCGCCGAGGGTCCGTACCGTCACCGACCAGGACCAGCACCGGGACGCCGCCGCCCAGGCCGCCCGGCTGCCCTCGGTGGCCTGGGAGGTGGCCCGGGAGGCCCTGGCGAGCGGCGGCCCCGTGCTCATCCAGGTGCCGCGCCGCGGCTACGTGCCCCGGCTGTCCTGCGGGAACTGCCGCACGCCGGCGCGCTGCCGCCGCTGCGAGGGCCCGCTGGAGGCCTCGGCCGCCGACGCGCCGCTGCACTGCGGGTGGTGCGGGGAGGGCGCGGCCGACTGGCACTGCCAGGAGTGCGGCTCGTTCCGGCTGCGGGCCCAGGTGATCGGCGCCCGGCGCACGGCGGAGGAGCTGGGCAAGGCGTTCCCGCGCATCCCGGTCCGGACCTCCGGGCGGGACGCGGTGCTGGCGACCGTCCCCGCCGAGCCCGCCCTGGTGATCTCCACCCCGGGCGCCGAGCCGGTGGTGGAGGGCGGCAGCGGCTACGCGGCCGCCCTGCTGCTGGACGGCTGGGCACTGCTCGGCCGCCCGGACCTGCGGGCCGGTGAGGAGACGCTGCGGCTCTGGCTGACCGCCGCCGCGCTGGTGAAGCCGTCGACGGAGGGCGGCGCGGTGGTCGTGGTGGCCGAGCCGACCGCGCGGCCGGTGCAGGCGCTGGTCCGCTGGGACCCGCTCGGCCACGCCGGGATGGAGCTGGAGGAGCGGGCGCAGCTGCACTTCCCCCCGGTGTCGCGGATGGCCTCGGTCAGTGGCAGCCCGGCGGCGGTGGCGGATCTGCTCGGGCTGATCCGGCTGCCCTCCGAGGCGGATGTGCTGGGGCCGGTGCCGGCGCCCGCGCTGCGGGGGGAGGAGCAGGAGCGGGCGCTGTTGCGGGTGCCGCCCGGGCAGGGCGCGGCGCTGGCGACGGCGCTGAAGGCGGCGCAGATCGCGCGGATCGCGCTGCGGACGCCGGAGGCGGTGAAGGTGCGGATCGATCCGACGGACATCGGGTGAGGCCCGGGGGCGGTCGGGTGGTCCGGAGGGTGTGGGCCGGGGTCTCGGGTGGCTTCGGCGGGTGTGGGCCGGTGGTTCGGGTGGCGTCGGCCGGGGTGTCGGGTGGGTTCGGTCGGCGTCGGCCGAGCGGGGCCCGTGCGGTTCGGCGTGATCGGCCGGACCGCACGGGCTGCCGTCGGGCTCAGCCGCGCAGGGGGATGCCCGGGCGGTCCAGGGCGCCCCGGTCGTGGGTAGGGCGGTCGTGCGCCGCCGCGCGCTCCAGTACGGCCCGGTCCAGGGCGCTGCGGTCCAGGCCGCCCTGGCGGGCCGCCGGGACGGTCGCGGCCAGTCCGGTCGGGGCGGGAGCGGCGGCCGGCAGCTCCTCGGAGCGGTCCGGCCGGGTCGGACCGGGCACCCCCGGGACGCCGCCGGCCGGCACCCCGCCGGCCGCCAGCAGCTCGCTGGTCGGCCGGCGCATCCCGTAGCGCCGGTGCACCGCCTGCTTGGTGACCCCGAGGGCCGAGCCCACCGAGTCCCAGGAGAAACCCAGCGCGCGGTCGAACTCGACCGCCGCCGCGACCAGCGTCTCCACGCTCTCGCGCAGCTCCTGCGCCAGCCGCACCGTCGGCGCGGGCGCCCGCCCGTACACCACGAACCCGGCCGAAGTACTGGGGCGGCGCGGACGGTAGACGTTGCCCAGCTGGGCGGTGAGCGTCCGCAGCGCGTCGACCTGCCGCCGGACCCGCTCGATGTCCCGCACCAGCAGGTGCAGGCTCGCCCGCGCCCGGGCGTCGTGATTGATCTGCTCGGCCATGGCCTACGTGCCACCTTCCGTACGGTTCAGCTCGGCCGGAACGTGATGTCCCGCGCGTTCCGGCCCCGGTCAATCTCACTTGACCAACGCCGGACCGCCCGCCGGGGTCACGCAGCCGGGCCGACTCGGGATATGCCAGAACACGGTGCCGGGAGTCGAAGGCCTGCGCGGGAGCGGTGCGGAGGGGCGGGCGGTGCCGCGATCCGATTGCATAGACTTGGCCGGTGGTCGGCCCGTCGGGCGGTCGTGGGCGGGTCGGTGACCGCTCGGTGACCGGTCCGTGGTCCGAACTCCCGGGGCCCGCCCGTGGCACGCCGAACGCTCGAAACCCGAACGCCGAAGTCCCGCACCTCCCGCACTCCTCAACTCCCCGACGGACAGGAGCCCGTACGCCGTGGCGATCCAGCCGATCCGCATCTTCGGAGACCCCGTCCTGCGGGCCACCGCCAAGCCGGTGACCACCTTCGACAAGGAACTGCGCAACCTCGTCCGGGATCTCACCGAGACCATGCTCGACGCCCCCGGCGCCGGTCTCGCGGCTCCCCAACTCGGCGTCTCCCTACGGGTGTTCACCTATCACGTGGACGGCGTCACCGGGCACCTGATCAACCCCGACCTGTCGCTGACCGAGGAGGAGCAGGACGGCCCCGAGGGCTGCCTCTCGCTGCCCGGCCTGCGCTACGACACCAGGCGCGCGTACGGCGTGGTCGCCAAGGGCTTCACCATGTACGGCGATCCGGTCACGGTCGAGGGCACCGAGCTGCTCGCCCGCTGCATCCAGCACGAGACCGACCACCTCGACGGCATCATCTTCATCGACCGCCTCGACCGTGAGCGGCGCAAGGAAGCGCTGAAGGCGATCCGCGAAGCGGACTGGGGCGAGGGCCCCGCGCCCGTCGTCCGGGTCTCCCCGCACAGCACCTTCGGCTCCGCGCGCTGACCACCACCCCGGTCGCCGCTCCCACGGAATTCCCGCTACCAGAAAGGCCCTTGATGCGCCTCGTGTTCGCCGGCACCCCCGAGGTCGCCGTTCCCGCCCTGGACGCCCTGCTCGCCTCCGACCGGCACGAGGTCGTCGCGGTGGTCACCCGCCCCGACGCTCCCGCCGGACGCGGGCGCAAGCTGGTCGCCAGCCCGGTCGCCCAGCGCGCCGAGGAGGCCGGGATCGAGGTCCTCAAGCCGGTGAAGCCCAGCGACCCGGAGTTCATCGCCCGCCTCACCGAGCTCGCCCCCGACTGCTGCCCGGTGGTCGCGTACGGCGCGCTGCTGCGCCCCGGCGCGCTGGAGATCCCCAAGCACGGCTGGGTCAACCTGCACTTCTCGCTGCTTCCGGCCTGGCGCGGCGCCGCCCCCGTGCAGCACGCGGTGCTGGCCGGCGACGAGGTCACCGGCGCCTCCACCTTCCTGATCGAGCAGGGCCTGGACTCCGGTCCGGTCTACGGCGTCATCACCGAGGAGATCCGCCCGGCCGACACCAGCGGCGAGCTGCTCGACCGGCTCGCGCACTCCGGCGCCCGGCTGCTCGCCGCCACCATGGACGGGATCGCCGACGGTTCGCTGCACGCCGTCCCGCAGCCCGCCGAGGGCATCACGCTCGCGCCGAAGCTCACCGTCGAGGACGCGCGGATCGACTGGGCCCACCCCGCCCTGCGGATCGACCGCGTGGTCCGCGGCTGCGCCCCCGCCCCCGGCGCCTGGACGCTGTTCCGCGGTGAGCGGCTCAAGGTCTCCGGCCCGGTGAAGCTGCTGGCGGACGCCTCCGCGCTCGCCCCCGGGGAGTTGGCCGTCGGCAAGAACAGCATCCGGGTCGGCACCGGCAGCCACGAGATCGAGCTGGGCGAGGTGCAGCCGCAGGGCAAGAAGCCGATGCGCGCGGCCGACTGGGCCCGGGGGGCGCGGATCGAGTCCGGCGAGCGCTTCGAGGACGCCGCGCGCCCGTAGGACGGCGCTTCCGCCGGGACAGCGCTCCCGTGCCGGATGCCGTGCCGCCGGATGCCGTGCCGCCGGTCCCGTCTCGCCCGGGCGGGGCCGCCGGGCCCGGCGCGGGAGCGGTGCGGCGCGGGTCCGGGGTCCGGCACGGGCCGGGGCCGGGGTGTACCTTCGGACGAGTCTCCCCGGGCGACGAGTCTCCCCGGACCATGGGGAATACTGTTCGTTCGATAACCACCGCAGCACTTTGAGGCACCTTTTGAGCACTCCCAGCGCCGGCCGCGCGCCCCGTCCGCACCGTCGTCCCAAGAAGGACCCGGCGCGCATCGTCGCGTTCCGCGCCCTGCGGGCCGTCGACGAGCGCGACGCCTACGCCAACCTGATCCTGCCGTCCCTCCTGCGCGAAGCCGAGCAGAAGGGCATGGACCGGCGCGACGCCGCCCTCGCCACCGAGCTGGTCTACGGCACGCTACGCCTCCAGGGCACCTACGACGCCGTCATCGCCGCCTGCATCGACCGGCCGCTCAGCAAGGTCGACCCGCCGGTCCTGGACGTCCTGTCGCTCGGCGCCCACCAGCTGCTCACCACCCGCATCCCCAGCCACGCCGCCGTCTCGGCGACCGTCGAGCTGGCCCGGGTGGTCCTCGGCGACGGCAAGGCCAAGTTCGTCAACGCCGTCCTGCGCCGGATCAGCGCCCACGACCTGGACGCCTGGATCGCCAAGGTGGCCCCGCCGTACGAGAAGGACGCCGAGGACCACCTCGCCGTCGTCCACTCGCACCCCCGCTGGGTGGTCGCCGCCCTCTGGGACTCGCTCGGCCGCTGGCAGCCCGACGCCTCCGACCGCACCGCGATCGAGGAGCTGCTGCGCGCCGACAACGAGCGCCCCGAGGTCACCCTGGTCGCCCGCCCCGGCCGGATCGCCGTCGCCGACCTCGCCGAGGCGCTGCCCGAGGCCGAGCCCGGCCGCTGGTCCCCGTTCGCGCTCCGGCTCGCCGAGGGCGGCGACCCGGGCGCGCTCCCGGCCGTCCAGGAGAACCGCGCCGGCGTCCAGGACGAGGGCAGCCAGCTGGTCGCGCTCGCCCTGGCCGCCGCGCCGCTCGACGGCCCGGACCGGGTCTGGCTGGACGGCTGCGCCGGCCCCGGCGGCAAGGCCGCGATGCTCGCCGCCCTGGCCGCCCAGCGCGGCGCCGCCCTGGTGGCCAGTGAGAAGCAGCCGCACCGGGCCCGGCTGGTGGCCCGCACGCTGGAGGGCAACCCCGGCCCGTACACCGTGATCGCCGCCGACGGCACCCGCCCCGCGTGGCGCGCCGACAGCTTCGACCGGGTGCTCGTGGACGTCCCCTGCTCCGGCCTCGGCGCGCTGCGCCGCCGCCCCGAGGCGCGCTGGCGCCGCCGGCCGGCGGACGTCGCCGCCTTCGGCCCGCTCCAGCGCGACCTGCTGCGCGGCGCCATCGACGCCACCCGGATCGGCGGCGTCGTCGGCTACGCGACCTGCTCGCCGCACCTCGCCGAGACCAGGGCCGTGGTGAACGACGTGCTGCGGGAGCAGGGTGGCCGGGTCGAGTGGATCGACGCCCGCCCGCTGCTGCCCGGCGTGCCGTCGCTGGGCGAGGGCCCGGACGTCCAGCTCTGGCCGCACCTGCACGGCACCGACGCGATGTACCTGGCGCTGCTGCGCCGGACGGCGTAGCCGGGAGGCGGGGCAAGGAGGGCCGGTCGCGGGTGCGGTCGGCCCTCCGGCGTCTGCCGGGGGCCGGTTCGTCAGGGCGTCGCGAGTGCGGCGAGGAGTGCGGCGGCCTGGTGGCGGAGCCGGTCGAGCGGGAGGTCGTCGCAGTACAGGTCCGCACCGGGGATGCTGAAGGAGCCGAACCGGTGCACCGCTTGGTAGGCGAGGTACGGGCGGTGGCCGGCGCGGAGGTCCAGGCCGCACGCGAGGGTGGCGAAGTGGCCCTGGTCGCCCTCGCTGTCGGGGGCGGCGAGGTACCACTCGGCCTCGAACGGCTCGGGGCCGGACGGCAGCTCCACGAGGGCTCGGGCCAGCGCGCGGACGTCGTCGGCCGTGTCGAACAGCAGCGACTCGGACACGTACGGGGAGGCCACGAGCAACTCCCACCCGGCAGGGGTGCGGTGGACGGCGAGCGTGGAGGTGCCCTCGGCGGACGTCCAGTGGCAGAGCAGCGGCGGGTCGGTCAGGTCCATCCGGTCAGGGGGCGGTCGGTGAGGCCGGTGCCGCCGAGGCGGGTGGTCAGGCCGGCGAACAGGGCGATGTCGTCCGGGCTCCAGGAGGGTGCGGCGAACAGCTCGTCGGCGACGCGTTCGGCGGTGGCGCGGATGTCCCGGAGCAGGGTGCGGCCGGTGTCGGTGAGCGCCGCGTAGGCGACCCGGGCGTCCCGGGCGTCCGGCTCGCGGGTCACCAGGCCGATGCGCTCCAGCGGGGCGAGCCCCCGGGTGACGCCGGAGGCGGTGAGGCCGAGCGCCTCGGCGAGGTCCACCCGGCGCATCCGGCCGCCGGGCGCCTGGCCCAGCCGGAGCAGCAGGGTGAAATCGGCCAGGCTGACCCCGTGCAGGCCGCTCAGGCTCGCGTCGAACCGCCGTACCAGGGCCGCCTGCGCCCGGACCAGGCGCAGGGCCGCGTCCAATGTGGAACTCATTGCCACATCCTTGACTACTCAAGTATAGCTGCGGACTGAGCCGTCGAGGAGGTGGCGGAGCGGGGGGTGCGGGATCGTGCGGGGTGGGATCAGGCGGTGCGGGCGGCTCGGCGTTGGCGCTTGCCGACAGCGGCCTGGGAGAGGTCCTCGGCCTGCGACCGGAGGTTCTTGTAGCCGTAGCCGTGTTCGTCGAGCCAGGCCTTCGCCGCCCCCTCGGCCCGGTCGGCGGCCTCCAGGATGTCCTCCTCGGCCTCGCCCGAGTCCAGGAAGCGGAAGGTGAAGGCGGGGCGCGAGGCGAGGTCGTAGCTGAGGTGCCCCTCGGGCGTGAACGACGCGTACAGCACGTCGTGTTCGGCCGCGCGGGCGAGGAGTTCGGCGTGCTGGTCGGCGTCGAGGCCGTCGAAGGAGCCGCGGACGGTGACGCGGAAGGTGCGAGTGGTCATCCCTCGACCCTAGCCATCGGGGCCGGTCCGGTTCCACCGCGTTTCGCCGGGGGCGTCAGGCCTGGGCCCGGGGCACCGGGTGGGATCCCACCCGGTGCCCCGACGGGCTCAGGCCTCGCGCAGGGCGGCCTCGGGCGGCGCGATGCCGTCGGGGCCGGCGGAGGCCGGCGCGGCGGGCTCCGCGCCGCCCAGCGCGGGCCAGCGGATCTGCGTCGCGCAGAGTGAGACGACGGCGGCGGACGCGGCCACCGCGGCCATGCCCCACACCAGGCTGCTGCCGTTGGCGATGAAGCCGATCACCGCCGGCCCCGCGAGCAGGCCCGTCGTCCCGGTGGCGGCGACCAGCGCCAGCGCGTCCGAGCCCTGCCGGGCGGCGGCCACGTAGATGCACGGGGTCACGGCCGCGACGCCCAGCCCCACGCAGGCGAACCCGAGCAGCGTCGGCACCACCCCGCCGGCCAGCAGCGCGAGTGCCAGGCCGCCGCCCGCCAGCAGGCTGCCGAAGCGGACGATCCGCCCGTCGCCGAAGCGGGTGCGCCAGCCGTCGGCGAAGATCCGGGCCGCCACCATCATGACCGAGACGACGGCGATGCCCAGCGGGGCCAGCTGGGGCGCCGCGTTGACGACGTCCTTCAGGTAGAGGGCCGACCAGTCGTTCATGGCGCCCTCGGTGATGGTGCCGAACACCATCGCCAGGCCCATCCAGATCGTCACCCGCGAGGGCAGCGTCAGCCCGCGTCGCTTCTTCGGCGCCTGCGGCTCGGCGGCCTCCGGCGCTTCCGCGGCCGCCTTCCGGTCATCCGTCAGCATCCCCGTCTGGGCGAGCCCGAGGAGCAGCAGGAGGACGACGGCGGCGAGGCCGAAGTGCACGGACAGGGTGGTGGTGAAGGCGTTGACGCCGGAGGCGAGCAGGGCGGCGAGCAGCGAGCCGGCGCTGAAGGTGGCATGCAGCCTGGACATCGCCGTCCGCCGGTACTTGACCTCCAGGGCGGCGCCCTGCGCGTTCATCGCGACGTTCAGGCAGCCGACCGCGATGCCGTCGAAGCAGGCCACCACCAGGGTCACCGGGTAGTTGGGCGCCACGGTGAGTCCGAGCAGCACCAGGCCCAGGGCGAGCGCCGACAGGGTGGCGAGCAGCCGTGAACCGAGCCGCTTCATCAGCGCCGCGACCAGCGGGAAGGACACCGCCGCGCCCACTCCGCAGACCATCAGCAGCAGGCCGAGTTCGGCCTCGCTCAGGTCCAGCCGGCTCTTCAGCGCGGGCAGGCGGGAGACCCACGTCGCGTACTGGAAGCCGAGGAAGCAGAACAGGGCCGCGATGGCCAGTTGGGCTCGGCGGTAGTCGTCGCGCAGGCGGAGCATGTTCATCGAACCACTTCGTCTTTCAGGGGTGACCCGGGGAACGGGCCGTGGGGGTGCCGCGGCGCCCCGGAGCCGGCTGCGGCGAGCAGGGCCGTGGGGGTGGGAGCCGCCGGGAGGGGAGGCGCGGCGGGGGGAGCCGTGCGCAGGGACATCGACATGTAGACCGCCTGGGGGCCGTAGCTCGCCGGGAGTTCGACCTCCGGCTCGGCGCGGTAGCCCAGCGGGGCCCAGAGGACCTCGCTGCCCCGGACGGCCACCAGCGAGATGGTCTCGAACCGCCGCAGCCGGGCCGTTCGCGCGAGGTGGCCGAGCACCAGGGGCGCGAGCCCCCGGCCGCGCAGCTCCTCGGCGATCACCAGGTCGTGCGCGTGCATGTTGGTGGACCGGACGCCGGCGGCCTCCGGCCGGCTCAGGTCCGGGCACGCGTGGAGCGGGTAGGGCAGGGCGAGCAGGTAGCCGCCGAGGCGCCCCCGGTGCTCCACCGCGAAGCAGGTGGTGGGCGAGGCCCGGCCCCGGGACTCCAGCGCCGCCCGCCCCTCGGACAGACCGCTCGCGCTGTAGGCGCGGGCCTCCAGTGCCACGACCTCGTCCCAGTCGTCGGCGGCCAGCAGTCGGACGCGGACGCCCTCGGCGATCTCGTCGGCCATCATGCGGGACCTCCCTCGGAGACGGGAACGGGGGTGCGGGCAGGCGCGGGGGTGGGGCGGCCGGTGCTGTCGGTCCGGCGGACGCAGGTGTACGGGAGCGGCTCGAACCCGTTGAAGCCCTGGGTCGTGTACGCCGTGGCGTAGGCACCGCAGGAGAAGATCCAGACCGGATCCCCGGAGGCGGCGGCCGCCGGCACCGCGACGAGGCCGTCGTCGTCGGTGTACGCGTCGTCGCTGTCGCAGGTCGGGCCCGCGACGACGGCCGATAGGTAGCCGCCCTCGGTGGCGGAGTCCCGCGGATGGGCGGGGAACTCCATCCGGTACTGCAGTTCGTCCATCTCGTACAGGCCGTTGAACTTGCCGCAGCCCAGGTAGAGCCAGTGCTGCCGCTCGCCGTCGAGCTGCTGCCGGGAGGTCAGCCGGGCGACCTGGGTCCGGATGGCGCCGTGGTCCGCGACCAGGTGGCGCCCCGGCTCCAGGAGGAAGTCCAGCGGCGCCGCCGACACCTCCCGGAGTCGCTGCATGCCCTCCCGGAGTACGGCGAACATCTTGTCCACCGGCGGGTCGAGCGGCCGGCCCCGCTTGTCGAGGACGCCGAGGGCGGGCAGGCCGCCGCCGAGGTTGACGTGGTCCAGCAGGATGCCCCGCCGGTCCAGCTCCTCGACCACGGCGGTGAGCGAGTCCAGCGCGCTCTGCCAGGCGTCGGAGGTCATCTGCTGCGACCCGACGTGGACGGAGAGCCCCGACGGGGTCAGCCCCGCCGCGCGCGCCTCCTCCAGGACCAGGACGGCGTCCGCCGGTGAGCAGCCGAACTTCCGGCTCAGGCCCCAGAGCGCGCCGTCCCCGGTGGTGGCGACCCGGCAGAACACCCGGGCACCCGGGGCGTGGACGGCGAGCGCCGCGACGTCCTCCAGGCTGTCCGTCGCGAAGTCCCGGACGCCGAGCCGGTACGCCTCGGCGATGTTGCGGTCGGACTTGATGGTGTTGCCGTAGTGGATCCGCTCGACCGGGACGCCGGTGCGCAGGGCCTGGGCGATCTCCTGCGGGCCGGCCGCGTCGAAGCCGGCGCCCAGCTCCGCCAGGTGGGCGAGGACCTCGTCCACCGGGCACGCCTTCATGGCGAAGCGGACGGCGATGCCCGGCAGTTCGCGCAGCAGCGCCGTGTACTGGCTCTCGATCCCGTCCAGGTCGTAGTAGATCCGGTCGTCGGTCGCGGCCGCCAGGGCGGCGCGCAGAAGGGTGTTCTCAGACATCGTCGATAGCTCCAGGCCCGGTCAGCGGGCCAGCTGCTCGGGGCCGGTGGCCTTGCACGCCCGCACCAGCGGACCCCACGCCCCGATCAGCAGTGCGAAGTCCTCGGTGTCCGCCTGTGCCTCGTCGAGCAGGCGGTCCCGCAGGGTGAGCAGATGGTCGGCGAACTCGGCGTACTTGCCGCCGAGTCGGCGGTAGGCGCCGTCCAGGACGGACAGCCGGCGGACGTTCTCCGCCCGGTCCGTCGCGATGCTGCGCCGGACGGAGTCGGCGATCACGGCGACCCGTACGCGGTGCTCGTCGTCGAGCAGCGCACCGCCCGCCGCCTCCATGTCGAAGTACACCGGGTAGAGGTAGAGCATCGACAGCAGGAACTTGGTGAACCGCAGCTGGTAGGCGGTGAATCCGGCGCCCGTGCGGCGCTCGGGGGTGTAGTAGTTCACGATGTGCCGGTTGTGCACCACACCGGGAAGGGTGGCGTCGCGCACCACGTGCAGGAGGAAGTAGTCGCTGCCGATGGTGTCTGTCGCGGACGGCAGCGACAGGCGCTCGTACACCGCGTGGTCGAAGCCGATGTTGCACATGTCGACCCGCCAGATGTCCGGGAGGTCCAGGACGGCGCGGTCCTCGGTGAACGGGTCGGTGCCACCGCCCACGAAGGAGTCGTCGACCAGCTCCCGCTTCTCCTGCTCCGACGCCCCGGCCGGCGCCCAGAGCGCGACGACCTCGTCGTAGACGGCCGGGTCCAGCTCGCGGATCTCGCCGATGTCGACGGAGAGTTCACCGACGAAGGAGCCGCCGACCATCGCCACCGGCTTCTCGGCGTGCGCCGGGTCGAGGGCGTTCTCGGTGACGCCGGCCGCCGCGTCGGCCGCCCGCTTCCCGAGGGACAGCAGCTCGTGGTGGATCGGGAAGACCGGCTTCCCGTCCAGGACCTGGTAGTGGCTGTCGGAGTCCCGGCGGTGGACGGAGCGGCAGCCGAGGGCGGCGGCGATCAGGAACGCCCGGTTGGTGCAGGCGCCGTAGGAGACGGCGTCCGGCAGCATCAGGTCGAGCACCCGGGCCGGTTCGGCGACCGCGGCGGCGTCGATCACCCGCCGCAGGAACGTCCGCTGCCGGGCTTCGTCGAGGTGGTGCACGACCACGCCCGCCGCCCCGGGCAGCGCGTCCACGGCCTTGGCGTGGACGGCGAACGTCGGCTCGTCGGAGGAGTCCAGCACCAGCAGGTGCACCTCGACGCCGAACTGCGCGGCGGCGTAGGCGGCTTCCTCGCCGATGGACGCGATGGTGTCGGCGCAGGCCCGGTTGGTGGGCAGGGTCAGGCAGATCCTGTCCACGCCGGCGGCCCGGTTCACGCGTCGCCGTCCGGGGTGCTGTGTCGGACGGTGTGCTGTGCGGTGTGCTGTGCGGTGTTCGGTTCGGTCTCCGGTTCGGTGCGCTGCTCGGCGTGCCAGGACTCCAGGCCCAGCAGTTTGGCGCCGAGGTCGCTCAGCTCGGCCTTGCCGTAGCGCAGCGACTCGTGCTTCCGCGGGTCGCCCACCAGCGTCTTGTTCCACGTCGGGGTGGAGAGGTCGCGCCAGGAGGCGATCCGCGAGGCCTTGAGCTCCTCGTGCTCCTCCAGCGCCGGCATCATCGAGAGGTACTGGACCGCCCGGACGCCCTGCTCCGAGGTGTTGCGGGCCACGCCGTGGGCGAGCAGGCCGTTCCAGATCAGCAGGTCGCCGGCCTTCAACTCGGGCCGCACGACCGGGAACTCCGCACGGTCGACGGCGGGCCGGATCGGGTCGCGGTCGGCCGGCTGAGCGGCCTGCCACTGGTTGAACCGCCGGAACAGCTCGGGGTTGCACTGGAAGCCGCCGTGGTCCGGCCGGGTGTCGTTGAGCGCGATGATCCCCTGGACGCGCTGCGGCAGGATGCCGAGCGTGGTGTCGACATCCCAGTGCAGCTCGATGTCGAAGCCCTTGTCCGTCGCCTCGATCAGCGCGCGGTCACGGTTGCCGACGTTCGGCGGGTTGAGGTTGAGTCGGTCCAGCGTCACCCAGAGCTCTTCGCAGTCCCAGACGTCGACGAACGCGTCGTAGACCCGCTGCGCCTGGCGGCTGTCCCAGATCAGCTGGTGCTGGTAGGCCTCGACGAAGCCGTAGATGTGCAGGTGCTGGGCCAGTTCGTCGGCGAACTCCCGCTCCTCGTACCAGGTCTCCGGCCGCTCCGGGTCCAGGCCCTGGAAGTCCCAGGCGAAGTCCAGCAGCCGCTTCGCCGCCTCGGCCGGGATCGCCTCCCGGACGACGACGTAGCCGTACGTCTGCCAGAACGAGTAGTCCTCCTCGGAGAGCACGCGCAGCGGCCGCGCCTTCTCGATGTCCTTCAGCGGTGTCCTGGCGAGGTAGGTCTCGCCGTCGTTGCTGAAGTACGGGGTGTCGGAGGCGGCCCGATACAGGTATCCGTCAGGCTTCGGCATGCAATCACTCCAGAGGTCGGGAAACTACTGCGGCCGGGACGCAGCGCCGGTTCACGGGGCGGCTCCTGCGCCCGTACGCACCGCCGTTCCCGTTCCGCCGCGCGCACGGCGGCATCGCCGCAGGGCGGCGTCGGAGGACGGCCGACCGGCGGCAACGCGTGCTCGGGCGCGGACGGTTCGGGGCGCGGTGGCCACGAACGGCCGGCGGCGGACGGCTCCTGGGAGAGCGCGGCCGAAGGCGCCGGTCGGGTGAAGGTGAAGGTGAAGGGGGAGAGGGCGGAGGGTGGTTGATCGGGGTGTCGGGCGACGGGGCTTCGGACAGCGGGGAGGTTGCGGGTCTCGCGGTTCCCGGCGGCGCTCAGCGCGCGTGCGGTTCCTGCGGGGGTGGCGGGCCCGGTCGGGCCCTCGGGGCTGTCGCATCCAGGGACGGACCGCCCGCTTCCCGCGGGGACGGGGCCGGGATTCCTTCCTCCTTCTTGTGTTCGAAGCCCCCGACGCGTCGTTGACGCCCTCGGTGGACATGCGGCGGCGTCGGCCAACTCGCGTGTCCGGCACGGGGCATCGCCAGGACTTCCCACCTCGTCAAACTTGCTTCCCCTACGGTGGACTAGACCAACTTGTGGTGTCAACCCTTCTCCGGAGGAGGCTCGCGGCCGCCGACGCGATCCGTGGGAACGGGCGGTGACCAGGCCGGAGTTGCGGCGGAGGAACGGCCTGCGCGGCCGGTGGCGACCCCTGCCCGAAGGCGCCGGGCGGTTGCCCTTTCGGGCAACCGGGGCATGAGCGGCCGCCGGGTCGGCGTTGGTGACGGGGATGGCGACGGCGCTGGAGCCAGTGGCGGGCCGGGGCGGGGGCGGGCCGGGAGCCGGCCTGTCCGGCGCCTAGCGGGCGTGGTCCTCGCGCCGGGCGTGGTCGTCCGAAGGGCGGCCCTGAGCGGTGCCGGTCGGGGGGGCCGGGTGGTCGGCCGGGGTCTGCTGCGCCGTCCAGGCCAGCAGCAGCCGCAGGGCGTCCTCGGACGGACTGCCGGGCTCGGGCGCGTAGGTGATCAGCGCCTGGGCCGGGTCGTCGGCCGCCCGCAGGGTCTCGTAGGTCAATTCGAGCGTGCCGACCACCGGGTGGTGGAAGCGCTTGACCCCGGACGTCTTGTCCCGCACCGGGCGTTCGGCCCACCAGGTGCGGAACTCCCGGCTCTTCATCGCGAGTTCACCGATCAGCTCGCGCAGTCGCGGGTCGTCGGGCCGGCGGCCCGCCTCCATGCCCAGATGGGCCACGTTCCCCCGCGCGCACTCGTCCCAGTCCGCGTACAGGGAGCGGGACTCGGGGTGCAGGAAGGTGATCCTGGCGATGTTGCGCGCGGCGGGTTCCAGGGCCGCGAAGTCGCCGAACAGCGCGCTCGCCGCCCGGTTCCAGGCCAGCACGTCCATCCGCTGCCCCATCACCAGCGCGGGCAGCTCCGGGAGGGACCGCAGGAGGGTCCGCAGCATCGGCCGGACGCGCTGCGGCTCCTCCGCCGCCGGCGCGGCCCGCCGCGTGGCGGCGGCCGGGCGGGCGATCCGGTGCAGGTGCCGGGTCTCCTGCTCCTCCAGGCGCAGCGCCCGGGCCAGCGCGTCGAGCACCGCCGGCGAGGCGTTGCGGACCCGGCCCTGTTCCATCCGGGTGTAGTAGTCGACGCTGACCCCGGCGAGTTCGGCGATCTCCTCGCGGCGCAGGCCGGCGACCCGCCGCCGGGCGCCCGCGCCGGGCAGGCCGACCTCCTGGGGCAGCAGCCGGGCGCGGCGGGAACGCAGGAAGACGCCGAGGGCGGTCGGGGAACTCATGTGCCGATTCTGGCCGACGCGCCGCCGTCGTGCCTGGTCCTGTCAGGACCAGGCACGACGATCGGCCGGGGCGCGGCGGTCGTGCGGGGGAACCGGTCGGTCGGCCCGGTCCGCTGCCGGGGCGTCGCCGGCCGGGCGGCCGTCGGCCCAGGTCAGGGTGGAGACGAGGGAACGGAAGGCCGCCCGGTAGGTCCGGGGGCTGGTTCCCGTGTGGTGCTGGAAGTGGTGGCGCAGGTTGGCGGGCGTGCCGAGCCCCGTGCGGGTGGCGATGCGTTCGACCGGCTCGTCGCCGCGCTCCAGCAGGCGCTGCGCGAGCTGGATGCGCGCGCGGAGCAGGTACTGCAGCGGCGGCAGCCCGGTCTCGGCCCGGAAGCGCCTGGTCAGGCCGCGGACGGTGAGTCCGGCGTGGTCGGCGAGGTCGTTCAGCGTCAGCGGCCGGTCGAGGTGGGCCTCCAGCCACCGGAGCGTCGGCCCGAGCCGGGAGCCCCCGGGACCCGGTGCGCGAGCGGTACCGGTGGTGGCCGCCGACGCGGTGGTGGCCGCCGCCCCGCTGGAGGCCGCCGGCCCGGCAGGCCCGTGCAGTTCCAGGAAGACCTGCCGCTCCGTCTCGATGGCGACCGGCTCGCCGTGGTCCAGGGTGATCAGCCGCAGGCAGAGGTCGACCCCGCCGAGCACCCCCGCCGCGCTGTGGAACGGCGCCGCGTCCGTGACCGAGCCCTCCGGGTCGACCTCGATCCGGGGGTGGCGCCCGGCCAGTTCGGCCGCGTACCGGCGGCCGGTCGCGGCCCGCCGCCCGTCCAGCAGCCCGGTGGCGGCGAGGGTGAACGTCCCCGTCCCGATCGCACCGATCCGGCTGCCCCCGGCCGCCGCGGCCCGCAGCGCGTCGACGACCCCGGGCGGCGGCTCCGCACGGAAACCGTCGTGGCCGGGCACCAGTACGGTGTCCGCACCCGCCAGCCCCTCCAGGCCCCACGGTGTGTCGAGCCGGAACGGTGCCGGCGCCCCCGTCGTACGGAACCCGGGGCCCGCGCAGTACCGCACCTCGTACCCGACGTGCGGGTGGTGGCGCGCGGCGGCGCCGAAGGAGATCCCCGGCGCGGTGAGCTGGTGGCCCGGTACGCCGTCGAGGGCGAGGACAGCGATCACTGGCATGTCCAGAATTTAGCCGAGGGTGACATCGGAGCCGCTGTTCCGGGCGCGGGCCGGTGCGAAGGATGGGCGGTACGCGGCACCCGCACCGCCGGGGCGTCCGCGCCACTCCTGATCCGAACACCCCAGAAGCGCGCTCGCGCGCACCCCGAACGAAGGACCTGCCATGCCCGCTTTCAGCTCCCTGGCCCGCCGAGCGGCCCGCGTCGCCACCGTCGCCCTGGCCGCGACGGTGTGCGCCACCGCCATGACCGGCAGCGCCGGAGCCATCGTCAACGGGACGGACGCCACCGGGCGCTACCCGTACATGGCCTCGATCCCGATGTCGGCTCCGACGCAGGGCCTGGCCGACGGTGTCTGCGGCGCGACACTGATCCACCCGCAGTGGGTGCTGACGGCGGGCCACTGCCTCGACCCCGAGATCGGCGTGGTCCTGGACGGCACCGTCCGGATCGGCTCGGACCGGCGCACGTCCGGCGGCACCGTGCGCACCATCGAGCGGACGATCACCCACCCCGGCTACGGGATCGGAACCGGCGGCGGCGGAGCCAACCAGGACGACCTCGCGCTGATCCGGCTGGACCGCCCGGTGAGCGAGCAGCCCGTCCGGATCGCCGACCGCGCGGCCCGGCCCGGTACGCCGACCCGGCTGCTCGGCTTCGGCAGCGTCGCCGACGTGGACACCCCGCAGCGGGCCGAGTTCGCGAACCGGCTCCAGCAGTTGGAGACCCGCCGGGGAGCCGTCGACGAGTGCGCCCCCGGCCGGGCGGGGTGGCTGCGCCTCTGCACGGTCAGCCAGGTGCCGGGCGCGATGGCCTGCTTCGGGGACTCCGGCGGCCCGCAGCTCCAGAAGGGCCGGGGCGGCCGCTGGGAACTCGTCGGCACCACCTCGGGCGACGGCGACACCGACCCGACCTGTTCGACCGGCCCGGGCCTCTACACCAGCGTTCCGGCGTACGCGGACTGGATCCGGCAGACGATCCACCAGAACAGCTGACTCCCGGCGGCGGCAGCGCCCGGCGCTGCCGCCGGCCGCCGGGGCAGTATGGGAACGCCGCCCCACCGGTCGCCGAAGAGTCGAGGAGAGCTGACCACGTGGCACGAACCGAGTTCTACGACGATCCCGGCGCGCCGGAGCCGAACTGGCTGGTGGTGGCCGCGTCGGCCGTGGTGACCGACGAGGACGGGCGGGTGCTGCTCCAACGGCGCGCCGACAACGGCCTGTACGCGCTGCCGGGCGGCACGATGGACCTCGGTGAGTCGCTTCCCGGCACCGCGGTCCGGGAGGTCCGCGAGGAGACCGGGCTCGTCGTCGAGATCACCGGGCTGGTCGGCACCTACACCGACCCCCGGCATGTGATCGCCTACTCCGACGGCGAGGTGCGGCAGCAGTTCAACGTCTGCTTCACCGCCCGCGTCACGGGCGGGGAGCTCCGGATCTCCGACGAGTCGACCGACCTGCGGTTCGTGGCTCCGGACGACATCGGGGACCTGCCGATGCACCACACGCAGCGGCTCCGGCTCCGGCACCACCTCGACCACCGGGCGACGCCCTACCTGGGGTGACCGCCGGGACGGTGGCCAGGCCGCCCCGGGCTTCGGGTACATTCCGGGTATGTCGGTCATCGCCGTCCTCGTGCCCGACGGGCTGCCCGGACACCACCTCACCACGCCGGGGCTGGTGTTCGGGACGGCGGCACGTGAGCACCCGGGGGTCGCCTACGAGGTGCGGTTGTGTGCCGCGCCCGGGCCGGTCGGGATCGGGCTGCCGGCACCGCTGGGCATCACCGTCCCGCACGGGCTGGAGGGCCTCGCCGACGCCGACATCGTGCTGCTGGCGGGGCGCGACGGCGCCCCGGCGGAGCCGCCGTCCGAGGTCCTCGACGTGCTGCGGGCCGCCGCCGCGCGGGGCGGCCGGATCGGCGCGATCGGCACCGGGGTGTTCACCCTCGCGGCCACCGGCCTGCTCGACGGCCGGCGCGCCACCACCGGTTGGCGGCACACCGCGGAACTGGCCCGGCGGCACCCCCGGATCGAGGTCGACCCGGTCGGCGCGGCGGTGGCCGACGGCCGCTTCCTCACCTCGGCCGGGATCTTCGGCGGGCTGGACGTCTGCCTGCACCTGCTGGCCCAGGACCACGGGGAGCGGACGGCCGGCGAGACCTCGCGGGAGCTCCTCACCCCCCTGCTGCGGCACGCGGACCGCGTCCAGGAGGGCATCGACCGCGAACTCGCCGACAGCGCGGGCCTGGAACCGACCCTGCGCTGGCTGAAGGCCCGCCTCCACCTCCCGCTGACCCCCGCCGACGTCGCCGCGCACGCCGGAATCAGCGTCAGCAGCCTCAACCGCCGGTTCCGCGCCCAGGCCGGCGTCAGCCCGCCGCAGTACCTGCTCCGGCTGCGCCTGGACCGCGCCCGCGAGCTGCTCACGGAGACCGACGAGCCGGTGGAACGGGTGGCGGCGCTGGCCGGTTTCGCGTCGGCCGCGAGCCTGCGGCAGCACTTCGCCCGGCTGACCGGCACCACGCCGCGCTCCTACCGCGCACGGCACCGGGCGGCCGCCGGGGCGCCCGCCCCCGGGGCTACCCCGTAGCCAGGACCCGCGCGAGCGCCGCCCGCCCGGCCGGACCCCAGGTCCGCTGCCCACCGGGGAGGCCGCGCTCCCCGGCCAGGCCGATGCCGATCAGGGAGAGGCAGCGCAGCAGCGCCCAGCCCCGGGCGCGCAGCACCGTCGCCGTGTCCACCTCGGCCGCGGTGGCCTCGGCGTAGGCGTCGAAGAAGCCGTCCGCCGCGCCTTCGGGCAGGAGCAGCCAGGCCGCCGCGAGGTCCGCCGCCGGGTCGCCGGCGCAGAGTTCGCCGAAGTCGAGCACGCCGGACAGCGTCCCGTCCGTGACGACGACGTTCGCCGGGTGGAGGTCGCCGTGCAGCCAGCGCGGCGGGCCCTCCCGGTCGGGCGCGGCGACGGCCTCCGCCCAGACCCGCCGGACGTCTGCCGCGACGTCGGCGGCGACGAGGTGGAACTGCTGCTCGAAGCCGCCGGCGGCCTCCCTGGGCGGAGCGCCCCGGTTCGAACCGGGGAACGCCCCGGCGGGCGCCTCCCGGTGGAGCGCCGCGAGGAACTCCGCGAGCACGCCCGCCGCGTGGTCGCCACGCTCGATCGGCGCCCGGTCGGCCGGCTCGCCCGGTACCCAGCGGACCACGCTCCACGGCCGGGGGAGGAGCGCGGACGGCTCACCGGCCCGAACGTGGACCGGGATCGGCAGGGGCAGCCGCGGGGCCAGCACGGACAGCCACTCCCGCTCCTTCCGCAGCAGCTCCGGCGCCCGTTCCGTGCGGGGGATCCGCACGGCCAACTCCTCGCCGAGCCGCCACTGCTGGTTGTCCCACCCGGCGTCCACCCGGCGGATGTCCAGCCCGGCGAGGTCCGGGTGCTGCTCCCGCAGGAGTTCCCGCACCAAGGTCTCGTCGATCGCGAAGTCGGTCATGCCGGGCCCCGGGTTCCTGTGCTGTGGAGGGTCATTGTGCCCCGGGTGGGGGGAGTCCGATTGCCTCGTTCGGGTGGTGTCGGGTCGATTCCCTGGCGGAGATGGTGAGTTGGGTATTACCGTGCGGCCATGACCGAGCTCGTCCGCCGTCGTCACGTCGACTACGGCCGCCTGTCCAGCGCGAGTTGTCCGCTCGACCGCTGACGTACGGCCTTCCGCGCGCGCCTCTCCCGTGCCCCGCGCTGTCGCCGTCCGGTCCTCGCCGGTCGCCGCGGTCTCCGTGAGCGGGCTCGATGTCCCGAAGTGCCCGAGGCGGCCGCGCCGTTCCGGCGTGCCCGCCGGTGCCCCGCGGCCGGGCGCCTCCCACGGTGAACCCCTGTCCTCGCATGTCCTTGCATGTCCTCGAATGTCCTGGAACGTCCTCGAACGTCCTCGAACGTCCTCGAAGGAGACAGTCATGACCGAAGCCGGTGCCGCCACCGAGCACTACCTCCGCAACAACGCCGCCTACGCGGTCGACTTCCAGGGGCCGCTGCCGCTCCCACCGGGCCGCCGGAGTGCCGTCCTGGCCTGCATGGACGCGCGGCTCGACGTCTACGCGGCGCTCGGGCTCGACGAGGGCGACTCGCACGTGATCCGCAACGCCGGCGGCGTGGCCACGGACGACGCGATCCGCTCGCTGGCGATCAGTCAGCGGCTGCTGGGCACGCAGGAGATCATCCTGATCCACCACACCGACTGCGGCATGCTGACCTTCGGCGACGACGCCTTCCGGGAGTCGATCCGGGAGGAGACGGGCATCAAGCCGCCGTGGGCGGCCGAGGCCTTCGCCGACCTGGAGGCGGACGTCCGGCAGTCCGCCGCCCGGATCCGGAACAGTCCGTTCGTCCCGAGGACCGACGCCCTGCGCGGCTTCGTCTTCGACATCGCGACCGGGAAGCTCGCGGAGGTGGTGCTGTAGCGGGGTGAGCGGTCCCGGTGCCCCGCCGTCGTGCCATGTCGCGCGGGCGGAGTGTCCTTCGCGCGGGCGGGGTGCCGGGGCCGTCACCAGGCCTGGGCGGCCAGCCAGTCGGCGATCGCGCCGCCGATCGCGTCGGGCCGGTCCTCGGGGGCGTGGTGCCCGGCCGGGCCGCAGTGCTCGACGGTCAGACGGCTGATGTGCTCGCGGCTCCAGGCGACCATGGCCTCGTCGATCAGCAGGGTCGGCGAGGAGTCGAAGGTCAGCAGCAGCTTGGGCACGTCCGTGCTGTTCGCGAGCCAGATGCCGTAGGCGGTCATCCGGGCGACGACGTCGGCCGGCTCGCCGTCGATCGGCATCATGCGCGGCCAGGCGAGCAGCGGGCGCCGGCTCGCGTGGGTGGGGTAGGGGGAGCGGTACGGCCGGACGTCCGGCTCGGCGAGCGGGGTCAGCACGCCGCCCGTGAACGCGGTCTCGATGAGGACGTTCTGTTCGAGGACCAGTCGCTCGCCGACTACGGGGGTGCGGAACGCCTCGAAGCGGGCGCGGGCGGGCGCGGGGAGTTCGGCGGCGGTGAGGGGCTTGAGTATGGTCTCCAGCAGGACCACGCCGCGTACCCGCTCGGGGTGGCGGGCGGCCCGGTCGAGGGCGAGAGCGCCGCCCCAGTCGTGGCCGACCAGGACGACGTCCCGCAGGTCCAGCGCGTCGAACCAGGCGTCCAGGTAGCGGGCCTGGTCGGCGAAGTCGTAGGCGATGTCGGGCTTGCCGGAGGCGCCCATGCCGATCAGGTCGGGGGCGAGGGTGCGGGCGCGGCCGGCGACGTGCGGGGTGACGCCGCGCCACAGGTGGGAGGAGGTCGGGTTGCCGTGCAGGAAGACCACGGGCGGGTGGCCCGGGCCGCTGTCGGTGCCGCTGTCGGGGCCGCCGGCGGGGGCGCTGTCCGTGTAGGCGATGTGGGAGTCGATGACGTCGACGGTGGGCATGGTCGGTCGGTCCTCTCGCGGTGCCGCGTGATTCGTTTGCCGTCTTAACGTTCGTAGCACTAACGGTTTCGATGCACTCCCCACCGTATGTCGTTAGTGGGACTAACGCAATGAGTAGAATCAGGGCCATGGACACCCAGGGCGCCAAGGGCCCGACCCCGAGCCGGACCCCGACCCCGACGGGCGCCGCTGCCGCCGTCCGCGACGACGGCCCGGCCGACCATCCGGCGCCTGCCCGGGTGCGCGCGCTGCCGAGCAGGCTGCTGGCGATGAACGCGATGTACGCCGACCGCCTGGTGGGCGACGGCCTCGCCGCCGAGGGCGCCCGCAAGTGGCACTTCGTGGTCCTGGTCGCCCTCGCCGAGGCCGGCCCGGCCAGCCAGTCGACGCTCAGCCGCCGCACCGGCGTCTACCGCAGTGACATGGTCGCTGTCGTCAACGACCTCGCCGACCGCGGCTTCGTGGAGCGCGCGCCCGATCCCGACGACCGCCGCCGCAACGTCGTCACGGTCACCTCGGAGGGCCGTGGGTATCTGCGCCGCCTCGACGCGATCGTCGACGCGGCGCAGGAGGAACTGCTCGCGCCGCTGAGCGCCGCGGAGCGCGGCACGCTGACCGAGCTGCTGGCCAGGCTCATGGACCACCACGCCAAGGTGGCGCCGCCCGGCTCCGCCGGCTGACCGCCCCGGGCCCGGCCGGTCAGAGCAGGCCGAGGTGGTCCAGGGCGAGGTAGGCCGCGGCGGCGTCGGTCAGCTCGCGTCCGCACCGAGGCCAAGCAGGCCCCGGAGGACGAGAAGCGGCTGCGGAGGACCATCACCAAGCTCAAGGAGCGGGTTACCGACCTGACGGAGGAGAACACCGCGCTGGGGGCCAGGTCACCCACCTCGCCCTCGCGGGAGCCTTCCTGACCGACCGGTTGCGCAAGGCCGAGGAGCAGGCGCGGCTGCCCGACAACGTCCTGCGCTTCCCCAAGCACTGACCGGACCGGTCGACGGTCGGCCCGCTGGTCCCGGCAGCACCGCTGTCGGGACCAGCCAGGATCAGGCGGCGACGGTGAGCTCGCTGCGGGTCCGATGGAGGAAGTCGCGGACCGCTGTCTCGCGGCGCCAGGGGGTAAGGGCGGCGTTGAACTCGCGTACGTAGTCCTTGGCCCGGCTGGACTGGACGCGGGTGAGGATGTCGACGGCTTGGTTACCGAGTTCCAGGCCCTGGTCGAGGTCCTTGCTCTGGAGGTGGGCGGTTCCGACGATCGCCAGGCGCATCCCGACCGAGCGGGTGAACAGCCCGGGCTGCATGGCGGCGGCCTGAGCGTTCCAGGCCAGGGCCTCCTTGGGCTTCTCAAGATCGCGGAAGACCTCGGCGGCGTCGGCGGAGAGCCGGGCGTGGTGATAGAAGTCGATCCACGCCGGCTCGTCGGCGCGGTCGCGGGCTCGGTCGAGCAGTATCTCCGAGGCTGCCAGAGCGGAGGCCGCCGCCTTCGCGTTGTCGTCGCGGGCATGGGCGCGGGCCTCGATGAGCTTGGTGAAGGCCAGCACCCGGGGGGCGGCCTGGCCGTTGGCGCGCGCGAAGGCGCCCTGGGTCATGTCGACGGCCTCGCTGGGGAAGCCCCGCAGCAGGGCCTGCATCGCCATGGTGGTGAGCACATAGCAGCCGAGCTGCACGTCGCCGCCGGCCCGGGCGAGGCGGAGGGCCTGGATGAAGTGGCGCTGGGCGACGTCGTGCTGGCCGATGTCGAAAGCGGTCCAGCCGGCCAGGCGGGACAGCTCGGCGGTCACCGAGAACAGCTCGCGGCCCACCTCGTCGGAGAACGTGCCGGACAGCAGCGGGGCGGCCCGGCGCTGGAGGCAGTCGGTGACGGAGTTTGCCTTCCAGTTGCCGCCGCCATACTTCGAGTCCCAGCGACGGGCCTCGTCGGCGGCGTCGCGGAGCTCGTCCAGGTCGGCCCGACCGACGCGGGCGCCGCCGCGGTGGTCGGCACGGTCGTCGGCAGGGCTCACCAGCCACCGGGTCACCGGGGTCGTGAACGAGGCGACGGCGAAGCTGGATCCGGTGAGGAAGTCGCGGCGGTTCACGGAACTCCAGAACGAAGTGGCGACGCGCACGGCGTCGGCGGGCTCTCGCGGGAAATCCAACCCCAGCGCGGCGCCCGGTGTCTCCGCATCCGCCATACCGATTTCCGCCAACTGCACTGGCCGACCGAGCCGTTCGCCGATCGCCCGCGCAAGGAGCTTGGGCACCGGCCAGTCGGGGACCATGCCCCGGCGGCACCAGTTCGCGACCGAGGTATGCGTATATGTGGTGGTCAGCCCGGCCTCGTCGGCCAGCTGGTTCACGCGGTGGGCCAGCGACTTGTGGCTGGCGCCCTCGCATTGTTCGATCATCCGGGCCAGCGCGTCGTTCGGCGGCTTGGCCCGGCGGGTGGTCGACGCCACAGCGTCCCCCTCAATCCGTTCCCCGGCTGGGCACGGGGAGTCGTACTCGACTGGGCACGAGAATTCGTACGCCCGGCACCTGATGCCGGATCACCGAGGGTATTGCCTCCACCGCTCGCAGTGAACCGCTTTCACGAGTTGTGAGCCCCCCTGCGAGCCCTGCCTTCATCGGCCGTCAGGCGGTTGCCTGGTGTTCCGGGCCCCCGCCGGGACCTGGGGAAGAACCTCCCGGCGGGGGCCACCACCGATTTCACGCTCAGGGGTGACAACCAGATGTGCGGAATCGCAGGACTGGCCGGCGCCGACGCCGTCCGCCACCGGACCACCGTCGCCGCGATGGGGCTCGCTCAGCACCACCGCGGACCGGACGGCACCCGGCACCTCACCTCGGCCGACGGCCGGGCGGTGCTGTCCATGAACACCCTGCTGATCGTCGACACGGCCGGCGCCCCCGGCCCGTACCAGGACCCGGCCAGCGGCATCGTCCTCACCTTCAACGGCGAGATCTACAACTACCGGCAGGTCGCCGCGGCCTGGGGCATCGTCCTAGAGCCCGGCGAGACCGACGCCCACCTGGTCCTGCGGGCCTGGGCCAAGCTCGGCCCCGGTTGCCTGGCCGGCCTGGACGGCATGTTCGCCCTCGCCGCCTACGACCCGTGCGAGGGACGCCTGTTCCTGGCCAGGGACCGGCTCGGCGAGAAGCCGCTCTACTGGCGCCTGGACGGTGGCCGGCTCGCCTTCGCCTCCGAGGTCACCACCCTGACCGGCTACGGCGCCGCCCCGCTGGTCGTCCGCCCGGAGATGCTCAGCATCGAGACGCCCACCGGCGCCGACACCCCGTTCCAGGGCATCCAGCTCCTCCCGCCCGCCGGGCTTCTTGCCTTCGACGTCGCCACCGGCTCGCTGGTCCAGCGGACCTGGTGGACCTTGGAGGGCCTGGAGCCCTGGCAGGGTGACTACCGCACCGCGCTCGCCAGGCTGTCGACCCTGCTGGCCGACCGGATCCCGATGCGGGCGCCGGCTGGCGACTTCGCGCTGCTGCTGTCGGGCGGACTGGACTCCTCGGTGCTGGCCTACCTGATGCGGCCCCAGCTCTGCATCACGGTCCGCTACCCCGGACAGGACCGCCTCGACGAGTCCGCGACGGCAGCCGTCGTCGCCCGGGACATCGGTGCCGAGCTGGTCGTCGTCGAGCCGACCGCCGCCGACTTCGCTCGCACGCTGCCGGAAATCATGCACGCACTGGACTACCCGATGGGCAACGCGTCCACGTTCTCCGAGCACATGGCCTACCGGGCGATCGCCGAACGCGGCATCCGCGTCGCCGTCGGCGGACTCGGGCCGGACGAGTTCCTGATGGGCTACGTCCGCCACGCGCTCGTCCTCTTCGGCCCGGAGGCTGTGCTGGGCGCCGGGCTGGACGCCTACCGGCCGCTCGCGTCCAAGCTCCTTGGCGACGCTGGCGGCGCGCTGGACCCAGCCGAGGCGATCGTGAAGCTCATCCTGCGCGGGCAGGACCCGGACGGCCGCCTACGGGAGGTTGTCGCCGACGCCCTCCGCCGGGCCGACGGGGACCTGGCTCGGGGGCTGACGCTGGCGGACCTGGCCACGGCTTGGCGTCCGCTGGTGATGACCTCGGACAAGCTGGCCTCCGCCTTCGCGCTGGAGCGACGCTCACCGTTCCTGGCACGGGACCTGGTCGAGTTCGCCTACCGGCTGCCGGTCGAGCACAAGATCGCCGATCCGGCGGCTGGGAAGCGGATCCTGCGGGACGCCGCGAAGGCCCTTGGACTGCCCCGAGAGGTCTGGGGAAGCCGGGACAAGCTTGGCTTCGCCTCCCCGGTCCCGAGCTGGCTGTCCGGCCCGCTGGAGCCCTGGGCGACCGCGCAGATCTCCACCGCTCTCGACCAGGCCCCCGTCTCGCTTCGGCCGCTGCTGGCCGGCGGCCTGAAGCCGGGCGGGCGGTTCGACCGCACCCGCATGCAGGCGCTGATGACCGCGGCCTGGTTCTGCGACCACGCCCTCACGACGGCAGCATGACGCATCGTCGGCTCACTACGGTGAGCGCATGGACCCCCAGACTCTCCCCACCGAGCCGTCCGCCGCCGAGCCGCGCGGAGCGGTCGCGATCATCACCAACCGGCGCGGCGAACTCCTCCTGCACCTGCGCGACGACCTCGACGGTGTGACCTGGCCCGGCCATTGGAGCCTCCTGGGAGGCGGCTGCGACC
The DNA here is from genome assembly GCF_055561235.1 of Kitasatospora sp. NPDC022856. Lineage (NCBI taxonomy): Bacteria > Bacillati > Actinomycetota > Actinomycetes > Kitasatosporales > Streptomycetaceae > Kitasatospora > Kitasatospora sp. NPDC022856. Next base: position 215,308 of record NZ_JBVHHE010000009.1, read on the forward strand.
CCGGCGAGCGCCCGACCGAGGCGATCGTCCGCGAGCTCGACGAGGAAGCCGGCCTGGCCGTCGACGGCGGCCTGGCCGAGCTGTTCGAGACCCGGGACGTCCACGGCTCGGGGCAGATCATCACCTTCTTCGACGGCTCCTGGGACGGCGACGAGACCGCGCTGCCGCTGGCCGAGGGGGTCAAGCTCCAGTTCTTCGCCCCCGAGCACCTGCCCGTTCTGACCATCCCGCCGTTCATCCGCGACGGCATCCACCGCTTCCTGGCCGCCCAGCCGGGCGCCTGACGCCCCCGTCCTCAAAGGGGGTTGGGGCGCCTGGCCGGGCGGCCCCCGCCCCCTTGGAAGGACACGTTCGTGAAGCTCACCGTGATCGGCTGCGGCTACCTCGGCGCGACCCACGCCGCCGCAATGGCCGAGCTCGGCCACCAGGTCCTCGGCATGGACACCGACACCGACAAGGTCGACGCCCTGAACAAGGGCCAGGCCCCGTTCGTCGAGCGCGGCCTGGACGACCTACTCGGCAAGCACACCGCCGCAGGCGCTCTGCGGTTCACCGCTTCCTACGCGGAGGCCGCCGCCTTCGCCGACGTCCACTTCCTGGGCGTCGGCACCCCCCAGCAGGATGGCAGCGGGGCCTATGACCTCACCCACCTCCACACCGCCGTCCGCCAGCTGGCCCCACGGCTCGGCGACGGCGCGCTGATCATCGGCAAGTCCACCGTCCCGGTCGGCACCGTCGCGAAGCTGCGGCAGACCCTGGACGAGCACGTCCGCGCCGGGGCGAGCGCCCGCCTGGCCTGGTCGCCGGAGTTCCTGCGCGAGTCCTTCGCCGTCCTGGACACCCTGGAGCCGGATCGGATCGTCCTCGGCATCGAGGACGGAGACGCCAGCAGCGAAGCCGTCTTCCGGACCGTCTATGCCGACATCCTGGCCACCGGCTCCCCACTCATCGTCACCGACATCCCGACCTCCGAACTGATCAAGGGCGCCGCGAACGCCTTCCTCGCCACCAAAATCTCCTTCATCAACGCGATGGCAGAGCTCTGCGAGAAGACCGGCGCCGACGTCCAGCAGATCGCCCTCGCCCTGGGCTATGACCACCGGATCGGAGCCAAGGGCATGCGGCCCGGCCTCGGGTTCGGCGGCGGCTGCCTGCCCAAGGACCTGGCCGGCTTTATCCACCGCGCCGAAGAACTCGGCGCCGACACCGGTCTGCTCCGCCAGGTCGCGGCGATCAACCGGCGCCGGCGCGAGCACGCCGTCGAGCTCGCCCGCGAGGCCCTCGGCGGCACCGTGATCGGCAAGCGGATCGCGGTCTGGGGCGCCGCGTTCAAGGCCCACACCGACGACATCCGCGACTCCCCGGCCCTCTCGGTCGCCGACGCCCTCCAGCGGGCCGGCGCCGAGGTCACCGTCCACGACCCCGCCGCGATGGAGAACGCCCGCAGGGCCTACCCCCAGCTCGACTACGCCGACGACCCCACCGGGGCCGTCACCGGCGCCGGGCTGCTGCTGCACCTGACCGACTGGACCCAGTACTCCGACGCCGACCCGGCCGACCTCGCCCGGCACATCGCCGTCCCCAAGGTCATCGACGCCCGCGGCAGCCTCGACGCGAACCGCTGGCGCGCGGCCGGCTGGACCTTCCGCGCCCTCGGCCGCCCCTGATCCGCACCGGCCACACGGCACATCCACAGACTCCCGGCCCGGCCGCCGCACACGGATGCACGGCGGCTGGGCACGGGCCTGGCAACACCCGAAACAGGAGGTCAAGGAGGAGCACCATGAGTGACACCCTCACCAGGTCGCGCGGCGCCGAGCCGCTGGCCGGTGCTTTCTCCGAGTTCACGGCCGACCTCGCCGCCCCTTGTCCCGGCAGCGGCGTCGCCCCCATCAAGCCGAGCGCCTGACCCACCACACGTGAGTGCCCCTAGCCGTCCGGACGGCTCGGGGCACCCCCACATCCACCCTGCCTTGCCCCTGCTGACGGCCGGATTCTGCCGGGCGGTGGGACAAAAAGATCTGAACACTAGAACTTGACAGGGGGCTGCCCGACCGGCTGGATCCCGCCCCGGTGGCCGGTCTCCTCCAGCAGTTCCCGGGCGATGGCGTCGACCGGGAGTTCGCCCGGCTCCAGCAGGCCACCGGGCAGCTCGTACAGCACCCGGCCGGGCCCGGGCCGGTACTGGCGGGCGAGGACGACCCGCCGGTCGGGAGTGAGCGCGAGCACCGCACCGGCCGGGCTTTCGCGCTTCAGGTAGAAGTCCGCCCGGCTGCCGTCCGGCAGTTCGAAGTCGACCCGGTCGACGGACCGGCCGAACTTGCCGAATACGGTTGCGCGTTCGAGCTCGCGCCAGGGTGGGGTGGGGGTCTCGGTCGCCATGGCCAGGACTGTACGGCCCCGGCCGGGTGCCTCGGCGGACGACGGCGAGCGGGTGCACGGTGGCGGGCGCGCGACGGCGGGTGGCGGGGGCGGGCAGGATGGGCGGATGGACACGGTGACGATCAGCGACGAAGACCGCCGGCTCCTCGGAGCCTGGACCGCCGAATGCGCCGAGCGCGTCCTGCCGCTGTTCGAGGCGCGGGCCCCCGCCGACACCCGCCCGGGCGAGGCGATCGAGGGCATCCGCCTCTTCACTCGCGACGGGAAGCGGACGGGGCGGCTCCGCGTCGTCGCCCTCGCGGCGCTCGCAGCCGCGCGTGACGTCGCCGACCCGGCGGCCACGGCGGCCGCCCGCGCCGCGGGCTACGCGGCGGCGAGCCCCTACATCCACCCGCTGGCCACCCCCCACCAGCGAAACACGCCCTCGGCCCGGCGATGTACGCGGCGCACGCCCGGGAACTCGCGGCGGCCGGCGACCGGGCGGCCGGTGATGCGGAGATCCGGTGGGCGATCGAGCACGCACCGCCCGCCGTCGGCGCGATCCTGCGCCAGCTGCCGCCCTTCACTCCCGGCCGCAGCCGCCTGGACGCCTTCCGCGACCGCCTCGAAACCGAGCTGCGGGGCTGACCGGGGGCCCGGCCCTGGGGGGCGGACGGCCGCCTGGAGGCAGGCCGGGCCGCGGAAGGTGCCGAACCACCAGCAGGGGGAGAGGCGTTCGGCGCGGTCCGGCTACGGGCCCTCGATGCCGACGACGGTGCCGAACGGGTCGCGCAGCTGGGCGATCCGGCGGCCCGGCGCGATCGTCAGCGGCCCGCGGTGGTGCGCGCAGCCTGCCGCCAACAGCCGTTCACGGACCTGGTCGAGGTCGTCCACGCCCCAGTACACGACCGGGCTGGCGCCCCGGCGATTGCGCTCGTCATCGGCGGGGTGGAACCCGACCTCGACCCCGGCGATCTCCACCCAGGCGTAGACGGACCCGGTGTCACTGACGTCCGTGGTCACGGGCACGTCCAGGAACTCACCCCACCAGCGGGCCGACGCCTCGGGGTCGAGCGCGAAGGTCATCACGGTGGTGACGCTCTTGAACACCGAACACCTCCAGAGGTGTCGTCCGCCAACCTGCCGGAATCGGCACTGTCGCCTCGGGCGCGTCCGCGTCGCGGCCGGTCGTGGGCGGCCGGTCGTAGCGGCTCCGGCGGTTCGGTCGCGCGGCCGGAAGCCCACCGTGCCGTGCGTCCGGTCGTCGGTATGGGGTTGGGGGTTGCCCGGGTCGCTGGTTAGCGTGGCAGGTATGACTGAGCATCCGGGAGCCGCTGACTGGCGCGCGGTGAATCGCGCCAACTGGGACGAGCGCGTCCCGATCCACACCTCAGGGGCGTTCTACGACGTGCCCGGCTTCGTCGCCGGCCAGGACCCGCTGCGGGACTTCGAGCTCGCCGAGGTCGGCGACGTCACCGGGAAGACGCTGGTCCACCTGCAGTGCCACATCGGCCTGGACACGCTGGCGTGGGCCCGGCGGGGCGCCGCGGTCACCGGGCTGGACTTCTCGGCGCCGGCCGTGGCCGAGGCCGAGGGGATCGCCAAGGAGATCGGCGCGGCCACGGCCCGCTTCGTCACCGCCGATGTGTACGACGCCGTCGAGGTGCTCGACGCCCGCACGTTCGACATCGTCTACACCGGGCTGGGCGCGCTGTGCTGGCTCCCCGACATCGACCGGTGGGCCCGGACGGCGGCCGCGCTGGTCGCCCCGGGCGGCTTCCTCTACCTGGCCGAGTTCCACCCGTTCGCCGACATCCTGGCGGAGGACGGCCGGACCGTCGAGACGGACTACTTCCGGCGCGACCCGATGGTCTGGGACGAGCCCGGCACCTATGCCGACCTGGGCGCGGCGACCACCGCCAACGTGACGATCGAGTGGCAGCACGGGATCGGCGAGGTGCTCAGCGCCCTGGTGGCGGTCGGCCTGCGGGTGGAGTTCCTGCACGAGCACGACTTCACGCTGTTCCCCCGCTTCCCCGTCCTGGAGTCGGAGGACGGCGCCTACCGCTATCCGGCCGGGCAGCCGCGCGTGCCGCTGATCTACTCGATCCGCGCGACGAAGCCGGTGTAGCGGGGCCGCCGGCCGGGTTCACTTCTCGCAGATGCCGCGGGCGACCCAGGTGCTCTGGTCCGCGAGGGTCACGCCATCGGGCTAGCGGAGGAGAGAGCGTTCGCCGGAGGCGCGGTGCAGGCCCTGCCCGGGCGGGGCAGGGCCTGGGACCTCTGTCAGGCGGTGAAGTTGGGGGAGTGGGCTTCGATGGCCTTCACGAAGGCGCTCCACTCGGCCTGGTCGAAGGCGAGGTGGGGGCGGGTGAGGTCCTTGTCGTCGCCGAGCCAGACGTCGCCGTTGGGGAAGCGGGCGATGATCACGCAGTCCCCGTTGCCGTCACCGGAGAAGGGGGACTTGACCCAGGCGGCGGTGGCGGGATCGTGGTCGTAGGGGTCGTGCTTCTCGCTCACGTCAGCTCTTCCAACTTGCGTTCAAGGGCGGCGATGGTGTCCTCCGGAGACAGTGCGTGCCGCTTGACTCGGCCGATGACTCGCTCGGCCCGTCGTACGTCACGTCCAGTTCTACGCGGGAGCATACCGCCGACGGCCTCGATGAATACGAAACCGTTTTCGGGGTCGTCAGGGAAGCGCATCAGGGTAATTCCGGACGACAGGATGCCGGGGCGTCCCGCGCTCAGAGGCACCATGCACAGAGCGACGTTGGGGTAACGGGCGACCTTGATCGCGTGTCGGATCTGCTCGGTCAGGGTGGCTCGATCGCCGGCCACGAGAAGGGCGACCTCGCCGAAATAGGCTTCAAACGTCAGCCTCGGATCCTGCGTCAGGCGACGTTGGCGAAGGATCCGGACCTCCGCTCCCGCCTCGACGCGTTCCTCGTTGGGAGAGTCGAGCCCGGCGGCGATCATCTCCTTGGCGTAGCGCTCCGTCTGAACCAGACCGGGGAAGGCCGAAGGGAAGTAGTTCAGTATGTGCGACGCGTCGGCTTCGAGAGCAAGGTACTCGGCGAAGGCCGGGGTGATGGCCTCGGCGTAGTCGAGATCGCGCCACCACTGCTTCGGCGGTCCTGCGCCAAGGAGGCTCTCGAAGTCTTCCCTCTCCTGGCCCGTGACACCGACGTGGTCCAACAGCGTGGCCAGGTCGGTGGCCGTGATCTGTTGTTGGGCCCGTTCGATCCTGCTGAGCCGACCGGGGCTCCACCCCTTCAGGCCAGTGGTCATGCCGATCAACGTCTTGTTGTTCTCCAGCCGCCAGGCGCGCAGTTCATCGCCGAGGCGGATCTGCCTGATCGCTGACAGGTCCTTGCTCAAGTCGCGCCCCTCCGTTCGGGTGTGGGCGACCAGTCTCACCAGATGGAGGGTGCGGACTCAAGTCCATTTCAAGATCAATTAATTTCTTCGAGCATTGCGGTTGCGGTTTCGAATTCGCATCCCCCACACTCAAAGTGACCGCACGAACACGCTCCTGACGGGGTGTTGAGATGCGAAGGGGCGAACTATGTCCACTTTGAGCAGACCTGTCCTCCAGACCTGGGAAGCAGCCCTCACCGAGCACGCGGGCTCGGTGCGGACGGCCCGCCATCAGGTCCGTCAACGACTCACCGAGTGGGGGTGGCAGGGCGAACGCGTCGACGATCTCGTCCTGATCACCTCGGAACTCGTCACCAACGCCGTGGTGCACGCCTGCCAGGGCCACGGTGAAGTCCGGATCTACCTCCAGGAGTTCGGCGGCGATTGCCGCCTGGAGGTGTGGGACCCGCGTTACGACCTGCCGCTCCAGGAGCGGCGTCCGCGCCGCTTCAACGAGGGCGGGCGCGGGATCGAGCTGGTCCGGGAGCTGGCCTTCGACTTCGGCGTGGTCGTGCGGCGCGGTGCGGGCAAGCGCGTCTGGGTGCGCGTCCTGCTGGCGGACGCCGATCCTCCTCCCCTTCTCAGGAATTGAGCACCATGCACTGCCGAGCGAAGCACCGCCGCCGTCCCAAGCACCGCCGCCGCATCCTCACCGGACGTGATCACGCCTCGCGCGAAGGTCATCCGGTCCCGCGAGCCGGCTCCGCCGATCGCCCCTCCAACCGCCCCTCGACCGCCGAACTCGTCGCCTTAGCGGTCGTGTTCGCGCTCAGCCTCGGGCTCGCCTTCCTCGCTGCGGCCCTGGTCGGACCCGGTGAGCCCGCCACCGCCCGCGTCGTCTGGTGGACGACCCTCGCCGCCGCCCTGATGCGGGGCGTCACCTGGTCGGACACCCTCCTCGACCGCCGCCACCAGGGGAGGGAGCAGCCCATGGACCCGAGGGGCTCGGGATCGTCTACCCCACCGTGACCAACGTGCCGTTCGCCTGCATGGCGGAGCGCCGGGGCCCGGTCTCCGTACATGTCCAACACGCAGCTGCCCAACCGGGACGCGGCCGTCGTCGTCGCCCGTGACTCCCGAGGTTTGGTCGCCGTACTGACCGCGCCGTTTCCTCCGTGCCGGGCTCCACGGCGCGACTCCAGCTCTTCGAGGCCCGTGGCCTGACCGTCGGCCCGCAGCAGCTCGCGCCCGGTGAGGACGGGTTTCGGGCTGATGTGGTGGTCGATGGACGACGCCCTCGCCGCAGTCGGCGAGGGGTGACTCCTCCTTCCGGGCGGCCCGCCGGCCCTGCTGCTCGCCGACCGGTGGCCGGTGGCGGTCTGAGTCCGGTCGCCCGTGCCCGTCACCCTCGGTGAGAGCTGCGGCGGTGGGCCCCGGGGAGGCGCGGTCGAGGGGCGGTCGAGGGGCGGGAACAGCGCTCCGTCACCGCCTCCCGGTCGGGGCACCCGGGGCCGTGGGGTTGTTCGGTGCGCTGATCCGACCGGTGCCCACACGGGTGTGTCAGGCTTGTCGGAGAGGGGCTGGAGCACGACCGCGGTCGGGAGGCTCGCGATGGCCGAGATACAGGTGAACGGGGTGTCGCTGTACTACGAGGCCCGGGGTGCCGGGCCGGGCGTGGTGCTGGTCCACGGGTCCTGGAGCGACGCCGACAGCTGGGCGCGGGTGGTGCCCGGGCTGGCCGAGCAGGCCACCGTGGTCGCCTACGACCGGCGCGGGCACAGCCGCAGCGACGACCTGCTCACCCAGGGCTCGGTCCACGAGGACGCGGCCGACCTCGCCGGGCTGATCCAGGGCCTCGGTCTCGCCCCCGTCTTCGTCTGCGGGGACTCCTACGGCTCGCTGATCACGCTGCGCCTCGCCGCCGCCCGCCCGGACCTGCTGCGCGGCGTCGCCGTGCACGAGCCGCCCGGGACGTCGATGCTGCTGGCCGACCCGGACCTGCGGCCCATCGCCACCGCGTTCGCCGGCCGGATCGCCGACGTGCGGGAACTGCTGGAACAGGCGGAGTCGGCGGCCGCGGCGGAGCTGTTCGTGGAGACGCTCGCCTTCGGCCCGGGAGCGTGGGCCCAGCTGCCCGCGCCGATCCGGCACACCTACATCCGCAACGCCCCGACGTACCTGGACGAGCTGCGGGATCCGGACGCGCTGGACCTCGACCTGACCGCGCTGTCCCGTTTCACCGAGCCCGCGCTGCTCACGCAGAGCGATGACAACGCGCCGATGTACGGCGAGGTGCTGGACATGATCGATCTCGTGCTGCCGAAGGCGGAGCGCCACCTGTACGCGGGCGCCGGTCACGCTCCGCATCTGTCGCAGCCGGAGGAATGGGTGCGGGTCACCCTCCCGCGCATCCTGGGGTGAGGCGCGCCTGGGGGGCGTGCGCCCGGAGCGCACACGCCCCGTGGCGGCCGCCGGGGGCTGGTTCACCTGGGGGGAGGAAGGGTGTTTGCGGCCCCGCCGGAACTCCGCCCCGTGGGTGGGACTCGGCGGAGCGCCTCACGCGGCTCCGGGTGTCCTGCGGGTAGCGACGTTCATCCGGTTCCAGGTGTTGACCGTGAAGATCAGCGCGATGAGCTGGGCCAGCGCCTTCTCGTCGAAGTGCGCGGCCGCCTCGTCGTAGACCGCGTCGGAGACGCCCAGCGGCAGCAGCGTCACCGCCTCGGTGAGGGCGAGCGCCGCGCGCTCCTCGGCGGTGAAGAGGCTGGAGTCCTCCCAGGCGCTCAGCTGGTAGATGCGCTCCTCGCGCTCGCCCGCCCGGCGGGCGTCGCCGGTGTGGTAATCGATGCAGTAGGCACAGTGGTTGAGCTGCGAGGCGCGGATCTGCACGAGTTCGACCAGGACCGGGTCGAGGCCCTGGCGGGAGGCTGCGTCCAGCGCCAGGACGGCCTTGAAGACCTTCGGGGCGACGGCGGAGAGGTTCATGCGCTGGGGGATCTGAACGGGTGTCATGCCTACGAGCCTAGGAGCGGATGCGGCCCGCGAGATGGTGCTTTCCGCAGGGGATTCGGTGGGTCAATTCTGCGCGGAAGTCCCGGCTTCGCCGCCCCGCAGCCGGTCGCGCTGCACCCGGTGGGCCAGGGCGCGGCGCACCGAGGCGGAGGCCATGACGGCCTTCGGTGGACCGGCCGGGGGTGCGGTACGCGCGGCGGGGACGTCCAGGGCCCGGCTGATCGCGTCGTAGGCCGCGCGGTGGCTGCCGGGCAGCCGCTCCCGGTGCACCCGCAGGTCCTCTTCGAGCAGCCGGCGCAGCTCGTCGACGCCCTGGGGGGTGAAGCGCTTGCGGCCCCGGGCGAGTGCGGTGACGTGCCGGGTGCAGTGGGCGCGGTCGTCGAGGGTCTCGGAGACCTCCTCGGCGAGGCCCCAGAGGCGCCCTTCGAGCCAGGGTGTGTCGTGCTGGTCGAGCGAGACGTCCAGCGGGGGGTGCGGCTCGCCGTTCCCGTGCCTGGCCACCTGCTTGGAGACGGCCGGCTGGCTCATCTCGGTGAGCCGGGCGATCCTGCTCTGGCTCCAGCCGAGGCCGACGAGCACCTGGATCATCTCGGTGCGCAGGGTCCGCATCTCCTCACCGGCCCGGATGACCTCGTTCATGCCGGCGATGATCCGCTCGGCCTGGTCCTCGGTCAGGGCCTCGTACGTCGGGTGGGTGTCGCGGTCGCCTGCCATGACTCGGTTATACACCTGCGGCGGCGGTGCCCATAACCGGGTTGTATAACCTGGTTATGAGTGCCATGATCCCTGCCATGCCCACCTACTCCGCACCCGACGGCACCCGACTCGCCTACCGCGTCCACGGGGCCGGCGACCCGCTGCTCTGCATCCCCGGCGGTCCGGCGGACTCCCGCTACCTCGGCGACCTCGGCGGCCTGTCCGCGCACCGGCGGTTGATCGTCCCGGACCTGCGCGGCACCGGCCGGTCCGCCCTCCCGGAGGATCCCGCCTCCTACCGCTGCGACCGCCTGGTCGACGACGTCGAGGCCCTGCGCCGCCACCTCGGACTCGACCGGGTGGACGTGCTCGGCCACTCCGCCGGCGCGAACATCGCCACGCAGTACGCGGCCCGTCACCCGGCGAACGTCCGCAGGCTGGTGCTGGTCGGCCCCGGGACGCGGGCCGTCGGCATCGAGATCGACGGGGGGACCCGGCGCGAGGTGGCGCGGCTGCGCAGCGGCGAGCCGTGGTTCCCGGCGGCGTACGCCGCGCTGGAGGCGATCACCGAGGGGACCGGCACCGACTGGGCGGCCGTCGACCCGTTCTTCCACGGGCGGTGGGACGCGGCGGCGCGCCAGGTCCAGGAGGCCGGGCGGCCCGGCAACCCGGAGGCCGTCGCGCGGTTCGCGGCCGACGGCGCCTTCACCCCCGGGGCGACCAGGGCGGCGCTCGCCGCCCTCCCCTCGCCGGCGCTGCTGCTGACCGGGGAGTTCGACCTGAACAGCCCGCCGCGCCCGGTCGCGGAGTTCGCCGCACTGTTCCCCGACGCCGAGCCGGTCGTCCAGCCCGGGGCGGGCCACTACCCGTGGCTGGACGACGCCGACCGGTTCGTGGCGACGGTGGTCGGCTTCCTGGGGTGACGGGCCGGCGGGTTGTCCGGGCCGGGCTTTTCCCGGGGTGGCGTGGGCCGGCTTCCTGGGATGACGGGCCGGCGGGTTGTCCGGGCCGGCTTTTCCCGGGGTGGCGTGGGCCGGCTTCCCGGGGTGACGGGCCGGCGGGTTGTCCGGGCCGGGTGCGGGCCGGTGCGGGTCAGCGGCAGAGGGCCGTGCGCACCACGTCGTCGACGCGGGACCGGGACGGCTGGTCGGTCAGCTGGACGGTCACCGCCACGTTGGCGGCCCGGCCGTCGGTGGTGACGCCGCCCCGGGTCTCGAACCCGGGAAAGCTGCCGCCGTGACCCCAGTAGACGCCGGGGCCGCACGGCAGCGGCATGCTCACCAGGCCCAGTCCGTAACCGGCGCCGGGGCCGAAGGTCCCCTCGGCGGGAACGGTGTCCTGCATCTGGCGGAGCTGCTCGGGCAGGAGGAGGCGGCCGGGGGTCAGCAGCGCGCTGTAGAAGCGGTTGAGGTCGGAGTTGGTGGAGACCAGCTGGCCCGCCGCCCAGCCCCAGGAGGGGTCCATGTCCGTGATGTCGACCAGGGCGCCCGCCTCGTCCCGGTAGTAGCCGTGGGGGTGGGCCTCCCGGATGGTCGCGTCACCGGGGGCGGGGAAGTAGGTGTGGCGCAGACCGAGCGGCTTGATGATGCGCCGATCGATCTCCGTGGCGAGCGACCGGTGGGTGACGCTCTCGACGATCAGGCCGGCCAGCACGTAGTTGGTGTTGCTGTACGCCCAGCCCTTCCCCGGGTCGAAGTCGGCCGGGTGCCGCAGCGCGATGCCGACGAGCTCGCGGGGGTCGTAGTAGCGGACGTCGTCGTCGAGGTACTTGCTGTAGTTGGGGAGTCCGCTGGTGTGCTGGAGGAGCTGGCGGACGGTGATGCCGTTCCCGTCGATGCCCGCCCCGGCACCCTCGCCGCGGACCAGGCCCGGCAGGTAGTCCTCGACCTTGGCGCCGAGGTCGATCCTGTGCTGGCCGACCAGCTGCAGCACGACCGCCGCCGTGAAGGCCTTGGTGTTGCTGCCGATCCGGACCTGTCCGTCGTCGGGCACCTTCGCGCCGGTCGTCACGTCGCCCACCCCCGCGGTGTAGGTGCGGGTGCGGCCGTACCGGTCGGTGACGCTCGCCAGTGCACCGGGAGTGCCGTCCGACTGCAGCAGCGCGGTCAGCCCCTGCTGGACGGCGTCCGGCCGGGACGTCCCGGAGGCCGCGGACGTCCCGGAGGCCGCGGACGTCCCGGAGGCCGCGGAGGCCGCGGGCGCCGCGAGGAGCCCCATCGTCATGGCGCCCCCGGCGACGGCGGCCGCGGCCCGCAGGGCCCTGCGCCGGCCACCGCCCTGCTGCCGGTCGGAAGAACGGAACCTCTGCGATGCCTGCTCGCGCACGGGGCAACTCCTGGGTGATCGTCGGGAATCCAGCGGTACGTGCTGGTCCCAGCATGTCCAGGGGCGACCGTCCGGGACGATCCTGCTGTCCGCCCAGGTGAGGGTGGGGCTAACCCCCCGTCATACCGGCCCGATCGGGCAGCGGTGGAGAGGGGGCGGAGGCCAGGTGCGGGGTGGCGGCGTCAGTCGGGCGTGCCGGGCATGGCGGGCTTACCGGGAGTGTCGGGGACGGCGAGGGCATCGGGGACGGTTCGGGTGTCGGGCGTTCCGGGGGTGGCGGCGGCGGTTCCGGTGGGGCTCGGTCTTCTGCACATGAGGGGCTCTCCACGGTTCGACGGCGTGTGCCCGGGACTCTAGTCATGGACGCGTCAGGCCGAAAGGGGGCGTACGGGCGCGCAGCCGCGCGGGCCCCGTGCGCCGGGGCCCGCGCGCAAAGGTGAGGTGGTCAGTCGCCGAGGCTGTCGCGGACGGCCTCGACCAGGCGATCGGCCCGCGCGTCGCCGTGGCCGACCATGCGGTTCGCCGTGTAGGCGAAGCCGATGCCGAACTCGTCGTCACCGAAGGCGAACTGGCCGCCGGCGCCGTCGTTGCCGAAGCTGCGGGCGCCGAGCATCGGCCGGAACGACGGCGAGGGGAGCAGGACCCCCGAGCCCCAGCGGGCGCCCAGGTCGAAGCCCAGGAAACCGGCGCCGGAGGAGAGTTCACGGACGGCGTCGGTGACGGTCGCCGGGGAGAGCAGTCGCTCGCTCCGCCCGCCCGTGGTGCGCTCGACGCCGGTGACGGCGGCCGCGTACAGGCCGGCCAGACCGGTCGCGGAGGCGACGGCGCCCGCCCCCGGCAGCTCGACGGCGTGCAGCGCCGGGTCGTTCCACCCGCGCGGCTCGTCCAGGCCGGGGAAGACGAGCGCGCCGTTCATCGTCACGATCCGGGTCAGCAGGTGCTCCGGGCCGGGCAGCGGGCGGCGGCCCTCGGCCTCCACCAGCCGCGCCAGGCGGCCGAGTTCGGACGGCGGAAGGCCGAGCCAGGCGGACAGCCCGAGCGGCTCGCCGATGGTCCGGCGGAAGAAGGCGCCCGGGGTGAGGCCGGTGATCCGCCGGACGACCTCGCCGAGCAGGAAGCCGAAGACGTGGCCGTGGTACTCGAAGGTCGTACCCGGCTCCCAGAGCGGCTGCTGCTCCTCGATGGCGCGGACGACGGGCGCCCAGGCGGCGATCTCCTCGAAGGAGAGCGCGGCGTCCAGGGCCGGGAGCCCGGCCCGGTGGCCCAGGACCATCCGGCAGGTGATCGCGTCCTTGTCGTACCGGCCCGTGCGCTTCGGATCGGCGTCCGGGCCCGCGAACTCGGGCCAGTAGCGGCTCACCGGGGCGTCGAGGTCGAGCAGGCCCTGCTGCGCGAGGAGGTGGACCGAGATCGCCACGAGGCCCTTGGCACAGGAGAAGACCGGGACGACGGTGCCGGCCTCCCACGGCCGGCCGGTGCGCTCGTCCGCGACGCCGCCCCACAGCTCGACGACCTTGCGGCCGCCGGCGAACACCGTGACGGCGGAGCCGAGTTCGGGGAAGTCGGCGTAGTTGCGCGCGAAGGCGTCGGCGACCGCCCCGAACCCTTCGTCGGCCCACCCCTGGTGCTGCTGCATCGGTCCGTCCCTCCGTGTGCGACCGCACCCGGCGGCCAAGATCATCGACCGGCCCACGGTACGGCGCGGGGCGGCCCGGCCACGAACGATTTACGGGGGGAGCGGGGGTCGGGCGGGCCTGCCCCGCCCCGGTCCCGCGCCCCTCCTTGGTCACTTGTGGTTACTCAGGAACCGTAGGAGAGTGATCACTGACATGGAAGAACGCACTTTCCAGTGACGGGGGAACCTCATGGTGACCAAGCAGTTCGGTGACTCGCCCGAGGAGGCGGACCTCCGGCGGGCGGACTCCCTGGCACGGGAGATCTTCTCGGACGTCGCCAACAAGTGGGCACTCCTGATCATCGAGGCCGTGGGTGAACGCACCCTGCGGTTCAGTGAGTTGCGTGCCGAGGTGGAGGGCGTCAGCCACAAGATGCTGACCCAGAACCTGCGCATGCTGGAGCGCAACGGCCTGGTGGAGCGGCGGGTGTTCCCCGTGGTGCCGCCGCGGGTCGAGTACACCCTCACCGAGCCGGGCCTCGGCCTGCGCGACACCGTCCACCGGATGTGCGACTGGACCCGCCGCAACCTCGACCACATCGAGACCGCACGCAGCCGCTTCGACGCCTGAGGTGTTGCGTCCGGCCTGTGTTGTCCGGCCTGTGTCGTCCGGACTGTGCTGTCCGGACTGTCCCGGCCGGTGCGGTGTTCGACCGGCGCCGGGCGCCGACCCGCCGGGCGCCGGACCCGCCTGACCCGCCGGGCGCCTGACCCGCCGGACCCGCCGGACCTGCTATCCGGTCGTGGGAATGTGCTGGACAGCGGGGCCGGTGCGGCAGATGGTGGGCACCATGGAGTTCACCCATCTCGGCCGTACCGGCCTGACCGTCTCCCGACTCTGCCTGGGCACCATGAACTTCGGCCCGCACACCACGGAGTCCGACGCCCACCAGATCATGGACACCGCCCACGAGCGGGGCATCAACTTCTTCGACACCGCCAACTCCTACGGCCGCGACGAGGAGGGCAACCAGAAGGGCCGCACCGAGGAGATCATCGGCAGATGGTTCGCCCAGGGCGGCGGCCGCCGCGAGCGGACGGTGCTCGCCACCAAGGCGTACGCGCCGATGGGCGACTGGCCGAACGAGGGCCGGCTCTCCGCGCTCGCCATCCGCCGCGCCGTCGAGGCCAGCCTGCGCCGCCTGAACACCGACCACATCGACCTGTACCAGATGCACCACATCGACCGGGACACGCCCTGGGAGGAGATCTGGCAGGCGATGGAGGTCCTGGTCGCCCAGGGCAAGATCATCTACGTCGGGTCCAGCAACTTCGCCGGCTGGCACATCGCCCAGGCCCAGGAGGCGGCCCGCTCCCGGCACTTCCTCGGCCTGGTCAGCGAGCAGTCCCTCTACAACCTGATCGACCGCACGATCGAGCTGGAGGTCGTCCCCGCCCTCCAGCACTACGGCCTCGGCCTGCTGCCGTGGTCCCCGCTGCGCAGTGGTCTGCTCGGCGGCGTGCTGCGCAAGCTGCGCGAGGGCGCCGCCGTCCGCGGCGCGATGGGCCACGCGAGCGAGGTCCTGGAGGCCAACCGCGAGCGCATCCAGGCCTATGAGGACTTCGCCGCCGAACTCGGCGCCGACCCGGCCGACCTCGCCCTCGCCTGGCTGCTCAGCCGCCCCGTGGTCACCGCGCCGATCATCGGGCCGCGCACCGCCGCCCACCTCGACGCGGCCGTCGCCGCGCTGGACCTCAAGCTCGACCAGAAGACCCTCGACCGCCTGGACGAGATCTTCCCCGGCCACCGCCCCGCCCCGGAGGACTACGCCTGGTAGGACGGGCCGGCCTCTGGCGCGGTGTCACTCGTCCCGTCCCTCCCGTCCCTCTCGTCTTTCTCATCCCGCTCGTCGCGCCCTTCGCGCCGTGCCCCGGTCCCGGGCGCGGCGCGAAGGGCTTCGGCGCGGCGCGCACGCGTGGGCCGCGGGCCTTCGGCGTACCCGCCGGTCACCCCGGTGGGCTGTGGTAACACTGGCTGACATGACGGAAAGGCCTGCCGAGCGCAGTAGTTACCACCACGGGTCCCTCCCCGCGGCGCTGGTCGCGGCGGCGCTCGCGCTGCTGGACGAGGAGGGGCAGGCGAAGGTCACCATGCGGGAGGTGGCACGGCGGGCGGGCGTGTCCCCGGGCGCGCCGTTCCGGCACTTCCCCGACCGGCAGGCGCTGCTGACCGAGCTGGCGGACCAGGTGCTGGCCGACTTCGAACGGTGGCAACTGGCCGAGATCCAGCGGAGCGAGGGCCCCGCGATGAAGGCGATGGGGCTGGGGTTCGTCCGCTACACCATCCATCACCCGCACCGGTTCGAGCTGGTCCGCTCCCGGGTGTTCACCGCCGCCCGGCAGCCGGAGCTGCGGGAGCGGCTCGCCGGGATCGACGAGGCGCTCACCGGCTTCATCGTCGCGGACCAGGAGGCGGGCCGGCTGCGCCCCGGGGACCCGGCCCTGGTGGGCCTGGCCGGGCAGGCGCTGGTCTACGGGCTCGCGCAGATGATCGTGGACGGGTACCTGCCGCCGGAGAAGGCGGAGGGGCTGGCGGTGCAGGTGCTGGACACCTTCGGCCAGGGGATCGCCGGCCGGAGCTGACCGAGTGTCAGTTCTGATCATCAACCACCCTTCCAAGTAGCGGATTTGAGGGCACGCGGAGCCTTGACCGGACTCCCGCTCGCTGATGTAATCGCCGCTTACATAGGTGGAGCAGAGAGCTGGGGGCACACATGTTCGCCAAACCGACTCCGGGATACACCACCGCGGCCGTCACCGGGGACACCGTGGTGCTGCTGATCGGGATGCGCATCAACCGCTTCTGGGCCGTCCACCACTGGATGCCGGTGATGGCGGCGATGTTCCGGATGCTCCACGACCTGGCCAAGGAGCCGGAGCGCGGCCTGCGCGGCCGCATCCTCCTGACCGCCTCGCCGCGGACGTACTACATCGTCCAGTACTGGGAGTCCAAGGAGAAGCTGTACGCCTACGCGTCCGCGCCGGACGCCTTCCACCACAAGGTGTGGGGGATGGTGAACCGCAAGATACGCGCCGGGAAGGTCCGCGGGCACGTGGGGCTCTGGCACGAGACGTACATGGTGCCGGAGGGGTCGTACGAGGCGATCTACTTCGACATGCCGCCGTTCGGGCTGGCCGGGGCGCACGGGTCGCTTCCGTTGGAGAGCCGGGGGCGCCGGGCGTCGGACCGGCTCGCCTACCGCTCGGCGGCGGGGAGCCAGAAGGCGCCGGGGGAGACATCCGGGGGCGGGACGGCGTCCGGGTCGGCGCCGCAGTAGGAGACCGGGCGACCCCCGGGGGTTCGGCGGGTCGCCCGGGCCCCGGCCTGAGCGAGTGTGTGTCGCGGGCCCGTGGCGGACGGGCGGCGTGAGAGCGTCGGGGGATGGTGGAGAGCGGTGGCCGGGTGGCCGTGGTGCACGAGGTGCCGTACTACGCGCAGTGGGAATCCCCGGAGCTGGTGCAGGAGATCATCGACGGATCGGTGGGCGCGGCGGACGACCCGCGCTGGGGGCAGTCGGGGGCGCGGACGCCGGAGGACTACGCGTACTGGTCCTGGCGGCTCTGCGGAGTGGCGTGCCTGCGGATGGCGCTCGACCGCTGGTGGGGTGTGGCGCCGCCGCAGGTCCCGCTGGCCGCGGAGTGCCTGGCGGCCGGTGCGTACGAGCAGGACGGCGAGCGGCTGCACGGGCTGATCCACACGCCGTTCGCCGCGTATGTCCGGGAGCGCTGGGGACTGGCCGCGCAGGCGCGGGAGCTGACGGCCGACGAGGTGGCGGCGGAGGTGACCGCCGGGCGCCTGGTGATGCTGTCCGTGCACCCCGCGATCCGTGAACCCGAGGGACCCGAGCCGCACCGGCGCGGCGGGCACCTGGTGCTGGCGGTGGGCGTCACCGGCACGGCGCTGGTGATCCACAACCCGTCCGGGTTCGCGGGGGAGTCGCAGGCCTACGCGCACGTGCCCTGGCGGCTGTTCGACCGGTTCTACGCGGGGCGCGGGATCGTGCTCGGCCCGCCGGCGCACGGCCGGTCGGCCGAGGCGGGAGAGCGGGAGGCGGTGGAGACGGCGGACGCGGCGGACGCGGCGGGGGCTCCGGGGGCGGCGAACGCGGGGAGTTGAGCGGCGGCCGGATCGGGCGGCTGGGGGGAACCGGCCATCGGCCCGGCCGTCCGGCACCGGCGGTCGAAGTGGCCGGTGCCGGGCGTCCGGTGTCGACGGATCAGGTCCTCGGTGTCACGCCGTGGTGGCCGGCAGGCCGATCGGGTTGATCGGGGGCAGCGCACTGCGACAGAGCGCCGAGATCGGCGTGAGCGCGGCGGCGAGCCGGTCGAGTTCGGTGCGCGGATGGCTCTCCCACACCCGGGCGGCGGCCAGGTCGGTGGCGGCCTCCAGGGACTGGTGACGGATCCGGCCGCACTCGGTGATCGTGCCGCGCTCCGTCAGCCAACCGCGTTCCACCAGACGGGCGGTGGCGGCCGCCCACTCCTCGTCGGTCCAGCCGCGCATCGGCTGCAGCACCTCGCGGCGGACGTCCAGCGCGCAGCGCACCACCAGCGCCTCGCAACCGTCCAGCCCGGCGGAGACCAGCGCCGCGACATGGCCGTCGCCGCGGTGCTCGCGCATGACGGTGGCGGCCTGCCAGAGCCGTCCGTACAGGCCGGCCGGGCGGGGGACGGCGGCGTTGGCAGCGGCCAGCACCCGGCCCGCGCAGTCCAGCCGGTCGACGGCCCGCTCCAGCAGGTCGGCCACCCGTTCGACCTGTTCCGGCTCCACGTGCTCCAGCAGCCGGGCGAGCGCCGCCGAGGCGCCCGCGACCCGGGCCGCCAGGGCGCTGTCCGGATCCGCCCGCTTCCAGACGTCCGGCAGGGCGCGTTCCACCATCGAGGGCGCGAAGTTGAAGAACGCGGCGACCACCGGCGGTGCGTCGACCGCGCCCAGCGGCGCCGCCCGCCCGGCGAAGTAGCCGCGCCAGCCGCCGCGCAGTCCGGCCTCCTCGAACGCCGCGCGGCCCTCGGGGGAGAAGTAGGTGACGGCGTGCACCGGCTCGAAGAGCCACCACAGGGCCCGGGCGGGATGGACCAGATCGGCCAACGGAGGACCTTCCTCGGAGTGAGCACGAAGAGTGCGTGAGGGGTGGGAGCGGGTGGTTCCGCGACTGCGTGAGGGAGCTGGGAGAGGGGTGGTTCCGCGGAGCGGGCAGGGGTCCGCGGGGGGAGTTCCGTGCGGGCTCCGCGGAGGGTGTGTGGCGGAAGAGGGGCGGGAACGAGGGCGGCCGGAGGTGCGAACGACGGGTTTCACAGGGCTGATGACCACGGCGGCGCTCGCGTTAACCCCCGAGCGGGTGTGATGCGGGTCACGGGGAGGGTTCGCCGTTCAGTTCCCGCCCGCTCCCCGCGAGATGATGGGGCGAGGTGGCCGTTTCGGGCGCCGGGAACCCTCGTAGGAAGCGAAGCATCGGAAATGGCGCAGATCAACCCCAGCATCCTGTCCGCGGACTTCGCCAGGCTCGCCGACGAGGCCGAGGCCGTCAGGGGTTCGGACTGGCTGCACGTCGACGTGATGGACAACCACTTCGTGCCCAACCTGACCCTGGGCGTCCCGGTGGTCGAGGCCCTCGCCCGGGCCACCGGCACGCCGCTCGACTGCCACCTGATGATCGAGGAGCCGGACCGCTGGGCCCCGCAGTACGTCGAGGCCGGCGCCGGCTCCGTCACCTTCCACGTCGAGGCCGCGGCCGCGCCCGTCCGGCTCGCCCGGGAGATCCGGGCCAAGGGCGCCCGCGCGTCCATGGCGCTGCGGCCCGCCACGCCGATCGAGCCGTACGAGGACCTGCTGCCCGAGCTGGACATGCTGCTGATCATGACGGTCGAGCCGGGCTTCGGCGGCCAGGCGTTCCTGGACATCATGCTGCCGAAGATCCGCCGCACCCGGCAGCTGATCGACAAGCACGGCCTGGAGCTGTGGCTGCAGGTGGACGGCGGGGTCTCCGCGAGCACCATCGAGCGCTGCGCCGAGGCCGGCGCGGACGTCTTCGTGGCCGGCTCGGCGGTGTACGGCGCGGAGGACCCGGCCGAGGCCGTCGCCAAGCTGCGCGCGCTCGCGGACGCGGCGACCGCGGACTCCTGGTGGGCCTGCAAGCACTGAGTCGTCGGGGACACCGCCCCCGGGCCGCGGTGACGAGTTGTTGATCAGCTGTGACGGACACGGTGCGGCCCGCGGGCCGGGCCCGACGTACAGTGCCGGCTGACTGTCGGAGGGGAGAACCGTGGACCTGGACCAGCAGGGGAGTGGACACGCCGGAGCGGTGGGTGTCGGGGTGGCGGGCGGCGTTCCGGTGCCGCCGCCCCCCGTCGCCCCGCCGCCGCCCGTGATGGCGCCGCCGCCCGCCGTGCCGCCCGTGATCGGCGTGACCGGCCGCGCCCGCACGGGTTCGTTCGGCCCGGGGGCGTTCGGCCCCGGCACGCTCGGGCGGCGCCGGCTGCTCAGGGCGGGCCTCGGCCTCGGCGGCCTCGCCGTCGTCGGCACCGGTACCGCGGTGGCCCTGTCCGGCGGTTCGGACGGCTCGGGCAGCCGGTCCGGCGGCTCCGGTGGCCCGGGCGTGCCCTCCGCCGCCGGTACGACCCCCGCCACGGCGCCCACCGGTACGGCGGCACCGTCCGGCGCCACGGCCGTCGTCCCCTCGCTCCGCAGCGAGGAGCAGCACTCGGCGGCCCGGAACGGCGCCGCGGTGAAGATGATCACGATCGTCCCGGAGGGCATCGCCCGCCCGGCCGACCTGCCGGTCTGCGTCGCCCTGCACGGGCGCGGCGCCACCGCCCAGGCGTGGACCGACCTCGGACTGCCGCAGATCCTGGTCGCCGCCATCGCGGCCGGCGTCCCCCCGTTCGCGGTGGTCGCCGTCGACGGCGGCGACGCCACCTACTGGCGGCGCACGCCGTCCGGCGACGACCCGCAGAAGATGCTGCTGGAGGAGCTGCCGGGCTGGCTCGCCAAGCAGGGGCTGCGCGCGCCCGACGCGGCGATGGGCATATCCATGGGCGGCTTCGGCTCGCTCCGCTACGCCCGCAACCGGGGCGCCGGCTTCGGCCCGGTCGCGGTGCTCAGTCCGGCGCTGTTCCGCAGCTGGGGCGACGCCAAGGCGGTGGGCGTCTTCAAGGACGAGGCCGACTGGCGCGAGAACGAGCCGCTGCTCCACCAGGACCAGCCGCACGGCCGCCCGATCGGCGTCTGGTGCGGCACCGAGGACCCGTTCTGCGACGCGGCCCGCAAACTGGCCGGCGACACCGTCCAGGCCCGCTTCACCCCCGGGGTCCACGACGCGGCGTACTGGCGCAAGGTCCTGCCGGACGCGGTCGCCTTCCTCGGCCGCGCGCTGGCGGGCCGCGGCGCCGGCTGACGGGGCGGGGCGGGTGGCCGGCTGATCGGCTCACCGGGTGGCCGGCCGTCCGGAGTGGGTGGAGCGCCGTCCCCGCATGGTGGATGATCACTGTCGACGCCCCTCCGGCCCGGACCGCACGGCCCCGGCCGGCCCCGACCCGTACGGTGGTGGATCCGCGACATGAGCAACCTCGACCAGAAGCCCGCTCCGACCCCCTGCGGCGGCGAGTCCGGCGCCGGACCGGTCCGCGAACTGCTGACCGGACGCCAGGTCCCGCTGGGCGAGAGCACCGTCGTGCGCCGCCTGCTGCCCAACCTCGGCCGCCGGATGGTCGGCGCCTGGTGCTTCGTCGACCACTACGGCCCGGACGACATCGCCGACGAGCCCGGCATGCAGGTCCCGCCGCACCCGCACATGGGCCTGCAGACGGTCAGCTGGCTCCACCAGGGCGAGGTCCTGCACCGCGACAGCCTCGGCAGCCTGCAGACCGTCCGCCCCTACGAGCTGGGCCTGATGACCTCCGGCCGTGCGATCTCCCACTCCGAGGAGTCCCCGCGCGCGCACGCCCGCTTCCTGGAAGGCGCCCAGCTCTGGGTCGCCCTCCCGGACGCCCACCGGCACACCGCCCCCGCCTTCGAGCACCACGCCGACCTGCCCGTCGTCACCGCCCCCGGCCTGCGCGGCACCGTCATCCTGGGCAGCCTCGACACCGCGACCTCCCCCGGCACCGCCTACACCCCCCTGGTCGGCGCCGACCTCGCCCTGACCGAGGGCGCCGACCTCAAGCTCCCCCTGGAGCCCGGCTTCGAGTACGCCGTGCTCGCCATGTCCGGCAGCGTCGACGTCGACGGCGTCCGCGTCGAACCGGGCTCCATGCTCTACCTCGGCACCGACCGCCGCGAACTCCCCCTCCTGGCCCGCACCGACGCCGCCGTCCTCCTCCTCGGCGGAGAGCCGTTCGAGGAGAAGCTGGTCATGTGGTGGAACTTCATCGGCCGATCCGGTGAGGAGATCCTCCAGGCCCGCGAGGACTGGATGACCACCACCCGCTTCGGCGAGGTCCACGGCTACGACGGCGCCCGGCTCCGCGCCCCGGAACTCCCCGCGCTGCCCCTCAAGCCACGCGGACGGGTGCGCTGACCCGCTGCCACGGGTACCGCCGGAGGCATCGGTTCGCCGCTCCGACGACCACCGGGTCAGTGCCTGCGGTCGGGCAGGGTGGCGCGCACGCGGAAGCCGCCGTCGGTGGTGGGGCCGCTGGTCAGGGTGCCGCCGAGGTTCTCGGCGCGTTCGTGCAGGCCGATGAGTCCGTGGTGGGCTGGGCAGTTGGAGGCCGGGTCGGGTGGGTGAGGACCAGCGGCAGGTAGGAGAGCGGGGAGGGCGGTGGGGTGACGTCCGCCGGCGGGGTGCGCCGCCCGCCGGCCGGGTGGGGCGTCGGCGCTTCACGAGGGGTCCGTCCTTCGGCGCTCACCGCCCGGCGACGTCATCCGTCGTGCGAGTTTCGACGGCACGTGGCTACGATCGGAGGGAGCCCTTCCGGATGGTGGTGAGACGGAAGCCAGGTCGCCGATGCCCCCGAGGTCCGTGCAGTGGCCGCCGTATGTGCGGGTCGCGCCGTGGTTGCTGATCGTCGGCGGGCTGGTGTGGAATTCGCTGGATCCGGCCGACTACTGGGGTGACCCGTTGCTGGCCGCCGCCGCCGTGTTGTCCGGGGCGCTGCTGACCTTGCGGGACACCTGTGCGGTCGGACTGGCCAATGTGGCCGGGATCCTGGTGCTGTCCACCCAGGACGGGTCGATCGGTACCGCCGACGGGTTCCTGGAGCTGGCCAACACGGCCTTCGCCGCCCTGCTCGGGGTCGGGGTGAACCGTGTGGTGGCCCGGCACGGGCGGCGGCTGGCGCGGGTGCGGTCGGTGGCGGAGGCGGCGCAGCAGGCGGTGCTGCCGGAGCCGCCGGGGCGGGTGGGGGAGCTGTCGGTCGCGGCCTCCTACCACGCGGCCCAGGACGAGGCGCTGATCGGCGGGGACGCCTACGCGCTGCAGACCACCCGCTTCGGCGTCCGGGTGCTGATCGCGGACGTGCGGGGCAAGGGGCTGCAGGCGGTGGGGGCGGTCTCGGTGCTGCTGGGGGCCTTCCGGGAGGCCTCGCACCGGGTGGCGGACCTGGCGGCGCTCGCGGACGCGCTGGAGGACTCGCTGCTCCGGGAGGCCGACCAGATGAGCGAGGAGCTGCGGATGGAGGGGTTCATCACGGCGCTGCTGGTGGAGCTCCCGCTGGGGGAGGGGGTGGTGCGCACGCTCGACTGCGGGCACCCCGGCCCGTACCTGCTGAGCGCCGACGCCCGTCTCGCGCCGCCCGTGCTGCGGTTGGACGCGGCCGACCCGGGGCTGCCGCTGGGGATGGGCGGCCTGGGGGTCGCGCGGCCCGCGCCGGAGAGCCGGCCGTTCCCGCCCGGGTGCACGCTGCTGCTGGTGACCGACGGGGTGACCGAGGCCCGGGACGCGGCGGGGGAGTTCTACGACCCGGTGCTCGGGCTGGCCGGGCTGGGGCCGGTCGCCGGGCCGGGCGAGGTGCTGGACGCGCTGGTGGCCGATGTCGAGCGGTGGACCGGCGGTCCGCGGGACGACGACATGGCGGTGCTGGCGATCACCCGTCGGTCGGAGGACTGAGGGCGCGGCAGCTCGGGTGGACGGGTCGACATGCGGACGGGTGGACATGCGGACGGGTGGACATACGGACGGGCGGACGGGTCGATGGTTCGACGCGGCCACCGTCGGTCACGCCCATATCACGGTGGGGTGACGTCCTCGCGGTACTCCACGGAATCCGGCCAAGTTGAGCGGAGGCGTCCGATGGCCGGAAAGTAGGGGTCCGAATATCGGACGGAGAAATGGACGGCCGACCGTCGACGGGCCCCGGGCGCTCCTCGGCCCGTGCCGCCTAGGCCGACCGGCCGCGGGGGCCCCGCGCCCGGGCCATAAGGGCGCGTAAGAGGCCTGCAAGGGGTGGTCGGGGGAGTGGCGGGATCCGGCCGACCGGCGGTTCGTCCGGAAACGGACCCGGTGGTTGCCCGGTGTCGAAGGGGTGACGGAAAGTCGAACCAATGAACGAGAAGCCTCACCCCCGTCGGGCCCGTCTGTTCGGCCACCGCGACTTCCGGCTCCTGCTGACCGGCGCCGCGGCGGCCCAGACGGGCAGTCAGGTCACGCTGGTCGCGCTGCCCTTGGTGGCGGTGGTGGTGCTGGACGCCACCCCGTTCGAGGTCGGCCTGCTGACCGCCGCCGAGACCGCCGCCTTCCTGCTGGTCGGACTGCCGGCCGGAGCCTGGCTGGACCGGATGCGCAAGCTTCCGGTGCTGATCCGCGCCGACCTCGTGCGCTGCCTGGCGGTCGGGACGATCCCGCCGGCGGCGGCGCTCGGGGTGCTGACCATGCCGCAGCTCTACCTGGTTGCGCTGGTCACGGGGGTGGCGACGGTGTTCTTCGACGTCGCCCACCAGTCCTTCCTGCCCGCCGTCCTGCCGCGCGAGCAACTGGTCGACGGGAACGGGGCGTTGGAGACGGTCCGGTCCTCGGCGCAGATCGCCGGACCGGGCCTCGGCGGCGGACTGGTCCAACTGCTCGGCGCGCCGCTCGCCATCGTGGCCGACGCCTTCGGCTACCTGGTCTCCGCACTGCTGCTCGCCCGGATCCGGGTCGAGGAGCCGCTCGCGGAGCCGGAGCCCGGGCGCTCGCTGCGCGCCGAGGTGGGGGAGGGCGTCCGGTTCGTGCTCGGGCACCCGCTGCTGCGGGCGATCGCGGCCGCCACCGCGGTGTCCAACCTGTTCGCGGCCATGCTGATGGCCGTGCAGACCGTCTTCTGGGTGCGGGTGCTCGACCTGGCACCGGGGGCCATCGGCGTGCTGCTGTCGGTCTCCGCCGTCGGCGGGCTGGCGGGCGCGCTGTGCGCCGGCCGGCTGGCGCGGTGGGTCGGACAAGCCCGGCTGATCTGGCTGTCCACGCTGGTGACGGCGCCGTTCGCGGTGCTGTGGCCGCTGTCCGACGGCGGCCTGGGCGTGGTGCTGTTCGGCCTCGCCTCCGGGGTGGTGCTGTTCGGGGCGGTCGCCTACAACGTCGCCCAGGTCAGCTTCAGGCAGAGCGTCTGCCCGCCGGAGCTGCTCGGCCGGATGAACGCCACCATGCGCTTCCTGGTGTGGGGCACGCTGCCGATCGGCGCGCTGGGCGGCGGCATCGTCGCCGACTCGGCCGGGCCGCGGGCCGCGCTCTGGCTCTGCGCGGTCGGGTTCCTGCTCGTGCCGGTGCCGCTGCTGCTGTCGCCGCTGCGGCGGATGCGCGAGCTGCCGGGCGGCCCGGACGGTACCGGGTCGACCGCCGCCGGCGGGGACGCCACCGAGACCACACCCGATCGCGCCGCCGGGGGCAGCCCCGATCGCGCCGCCGAGGAGCCCGCCGTGAGCACCAGCACCCACTGACCGACCCCAGACCTCCTGCCGAGCCGCGACCGGAAAACGGAGACCGTTCCCGTGCACGCCAGCATCACCTCCGCCTACCTCGCCCGGTACCGCAGCGCTGCCGCGGACTCCCCGACTGACCTGCTCCCACTGACCGGAGCCCAGCGACGGTTCCTGATCACCCGTCGACTCGCACCGCACGACCGCTCCGACGTCGTCCCGCTGTTCTTCGCCTACCCGCGGGGCACCCTCGACGTGGAGCGGCTGGCCCGCGCCGCGGCCGCGGTCGCCGCCCACCACCCGGCCCTGTCCGGCGGCTTCGCGACCGTGCGCGGCACACCCGTCCTGCGGGTCGGCGGCCCCTCGGCCGAGGCCGCCCGGATCACCGTCGCCCCCGGCGAGACGGCCCGCGCGGCGCTGCGCCGGGCCCTGCTGGACCGCCCCGCCGACGGCCCCGCGCTGCGCCTGCTGGTGGCCCGGGACCCGGACGGCGAGGAGGAGCTGCTCGCCCTCGCGCTCGACCACGCGGCCTGCGACGAGCAGTCGCTCGGGGTGCTCACCGCCGAGCTGAGCGAGGCCTACGAGGGCGGTGACGCCCCGGCGGCGGGCCCCGGCCCGCAGGCGCTGGCCGACTACCGCCAGGCCGTCGAACTCCAACTGGCCGCCGAGGACGCCGCCGGCGGGACCGCCGCCCAGGCCCACTGGGGCCGTCGGCTCGGCGCCCTGACCGGGGCTGGCGGCGGCGCGGCCACGTCCACCGGGATGCTCACCGAGCGGCTGCCCGCCGCCGAGGGCGCCGCCCGCGGCGCGGTCTTCCCGGCCCTGCTGGACGCCGTCGGGGCCGCCGCGCACCGGCTGCACCCCGTGGACGGGCCGCTCGCGCTCGGCTACCCGTGGGGCGGCCGCCCGCCCGGCGCGCCCGCCGCGCTCGGCTGCTTCCTCAACACCCTGGTGCACCCGGCCGGTCCGACCCCCACCGACGACCTGGACGCCCTCGCCGACGCCTGGTGGGACGACCTCGACCACGCCGGCACCCCGTTCGACGAGGTGGTGCGCGCCGCACGGACCGCGGGGGCGGCCTGGTCGGGAGCGCTGGACGCCATGCTCACCCTGGAGGACCTGCACCGCCGCCCGCCGCTGGTGCTCGGCGGCACGCCTGGCCGGGAGACCCACCTGGCCGGACGACCGCTCGCCGCCCCGCTCGCCGTCTCCGCCTCGCACGGCGACGACCTGCTGGTCCGGCTCGCCTGGGACAGCGACCGCTTCGCCGAGACCGACGCCCACGCCGCCTTCGCCGACCTGCTCGCCGTCCTGCGGCAGCACCTCTACGCCCGGCCACGCCCGGGCGCGCTCGCCTGATCCGTCTCCGGGGTCCGGCGTCTGACGTTCCGGCGGACACCGGCGCCTGACCTGCCGCCGGTATCCGGCGGCCGACCTGGCGCGGGACTCCCACAGCCGGGCCGCCGGGTCCGAACGCGCCCGCCCCGGCCGGGGCTCGCGCCGCACCGCTCCCGTGCCGCACCGCTCCCGCGCCCCACCGCTCCCGTGCCGCACCGCTCCCGCGCCCCACCGCGAGGGCCCGACCTCCCACGGCCCGACCTCGCACGGCCCGACAGCCCGTTGCCGGCCCCCACGGCCCGACCTCCCGCGCCCTCCCGCGCGGGCCTGAGCTCCCCCACCGGATCCGCCTCGCCGGATCCACCGCGCCTGGACGCGCGGGCCCTGACGGGCCCGACCGTGCAGGTGCCCCGACCCGGGACCGCACCGTCACCTCGGTGCGCCCCGGTCGCCAGCCGGACCGGGACCACCCCACGCCCGCCGCCGGCGCCACCACCGACGTGCCGACAAGCCCACCACACAAGGGAACCGCCCATGTTCGCGCTCTCTCCGTCGCAAGAGATCGTCTGGCTGCACGAACAGATGCTGCCGGGCAGCCGCGCCTACAACTTCACCGCCGTCCTCGACCTGTACGGCACCCTCGACCGGGACGCGCTGCACGCGGGCCTGACCGCCGTCCTGGACCACCACCCGGGCCTGCGCCTGGAGTTGGTGCCCCGGCCCGAGGGCCTGCCCGGCCAGCGGGTCGCCGAGGGGTGTCGACCGGAGCTGCGCCACAGCGACTTCACCGCCGAGGACGACCCGGACGCCGCCTTCCGGCGACTGCTCGCCGCCGAGGCCGAGGAGCCGGTGGACACCGAGCGGGCGCCGGTGCTGCGCTGGCACCTGGTCCGGATCGCCGAGCAGCACCACCGGCTGATCCACGTCGAGCACCACCTCGTCCACGACGGCCACTCCTTCGCGATCCTGCTGCGCGACCTGTTCACCGTCTACCGCGCCCAGGTCCTCGGCGAGCCCTACGAGCTGCCCGCCGCCCCCTCGTACGAGGAGCACGCGCGGACCGCCGCCGACGTGTCCCGCGAGCGCGCACTCGACTTCTGGACCAAGGAGCTGGCCGACGCGCCGCGCGAGGTCACGCTGCCCGGGCTGGCCCGGCCGGGCGCCGAGCGCCGCCACCGGGGCGGCCAGCTGCGCCAGTCGATCGGCGCCGACCTGGCCGAGCGGCTGCGCGAGCGCAGCAAGGCGGACGGCCACACCCCGTTCAGCACCATGCTCGCCCTGCTCGCCGAGCTGCTGCGCCGGCACAGCGGGCACCGCGAGCTCGTGGTCGGCACCGCCGTCGGCAACCGCCCGGAGGGCTTCGAGGGCACCGTCGGCATGTTCGTGAACACCGTGCCGCTGCGCCTGCGGCCCGATCCCGCCGCGCCCGGCACCGAGGCGGTGGACGAGGTGACCGACGTCCTGATGCGCGCGCTGCCGTACCAGGACCTGCCGGTGCAGGAGCTGACCCGCCGCCTGGGCCTGCACACCAGCGGCGCCGACAACCCGCTGTGGAACGTGATGTTCAGCGCGCACGACGCGGCGCTGCCGGACGTCCAGGCTCCCGGGCTGGAGGTCTCGCTGTACGAGGGCTTCAACACCGGCACCACCCGCTTCGACCTCGACCTGGTGCTGCTGCCCGACGACCGCCGGGTGGTCGGCGAGAAGCACGGCGTCGCCGGCATGACCCTGGTCTGGGACTACGACGCGGACCTGTTCCGCGAGTCCGAGGCCGTGCTGCTGTCCGAGCGGCTGCTGGAGCTGCTGCGCTGCTACCTCGACCGCCCGCTGGCGCCGATCGCCGAGCTGGCCCCGGCGCCCGCGGCAGAGCCGCCCGCCACCGTGCCCGCGGACGCCCCGGCCGTGCCCGACCAGGCACTGCTCGACCCGGCCGCCGCCCACGATCCGAGCGCGCTCGCCCTGCTGGCCGGCAGCGAGCGGATCAGCTACGGCGAACTCGACCGCCGCGTCGCCGCGCTGGTCGAGCGGCTGCGCGCCGCCGGCGTCGCCCCCGGTCAGCCGGTGGCCACCGTCCTGCCGCGCGGCGCGGACAGCGTGGTCGCCCTGCTCGCCTGCCTGCGTCACGGCGCCGTCTACGCGCCGCTGTCCACCGAGGACCCGGCCGCCCGGCTCGGCCTGCTGCTGGAGCGGCTGAGCCCGGCCCTCGTCCTGGCCACCCGGCAGAGCGCCCTCGCGCTGCCCGCCGAGGGCGTCACCCCGGCGCTCCTGGACGGCCCGGCGTTCCCGAAGGCCGAGCCCGCCGAGGTCCTGGACGGCGCCGCCTACCTGATCCACACCTCCGGCTCCACCGGTGTGCCCAAGCCCGTCCGGGTCGGCCGTGCGGCGCTCGCCGGCTACGTCGCCGCGATCGCCGCGCGCTACGAACTCACCTCCGCCGACCGGGTGCTGCTGTTCGCCCGGCCGTCCTTCGACGTGGCGCTGGAGGAGGTGCTGCCCGCGCTCGCCGTGGGCGCCGCCCTGGTCGTGCCGCAGCGCGAGGTGCCCACCGGGCCCGAGCTGGTGGCCGTCCTCGCCGCCCGCGGCGTCACCGTCGCCAACCTGCCGACCAGCTACCTGCTCGCCGTCCGCGAGGACCTGTGCGAGGCGCTGCGCGACGACCGCTGGTCGCCCCGGCTGCTCGTGCTCGGCGGCGAGCGGCTGCCCGCCCGGGCGCTCGCGGACCTGATCGAGCACACCACCGTGCTGAACGGCTACGGCGTCACCGAGGCCACCGTCACCTCCACCGTGTACCAGGTGACCGCCGCCGATGTCGCCGAGGATGCCGAGGTCCCGCTCGGCACCGAGCTGGACGGCGTCCGGATGTACGTCCTGGACGACACCCTGCGCCCGCTGCCGGCCGGCTGCGTCGGCGAACTCGTCGTCGCTGGGCCGATGCTGGCCGACGGCTACCTCGGCCTGCCGGAGGCGACCGCCGCCCGCTTCGTCAGCGTCCCCGCGCTCGACGGCGCCCGCGTCTACCGCACCGGCGACCGCGGCTACCGCGACCTGGACGGCCGGCTGTGCTTCCTCGGCCGCGCCGACAACCAGGTCAAGCTCCGCGGCCACCGCATCGAGCTGGAGGAGATCGAGGCCGCCGCCTCCGCCGAACTCGGCGGCCGTTCCTGCGCGGTGGTGCTGCACACCGACCCGCAGACCGGTCCCCGGCTGCTCGGATTCCTGGAGGGCACCGACCGCCCCGACCAGGCCGGCCTGCACGAGGCGCTCGCCCGCCGGCTGCCCGGCGGACTCGTCCCGGCGAGCTGGACCGCCGTCGCGGCGATGCCGACCCTGCCCGGCGGCAAGCCCGACCGCGCCGCCCTCGCCCGGCTGGCGGACGAGGCCGAGGAGGCCGCCGACGCGGAGACCGTGCCGAGCGCCTTCGCCGACCCCGCCCAGGAGTTGATCGCCGCCGCCTGGCGCGAGGTGCTCGGCCACGACCGCTTCTCCGCGGACTCGCACTTCTTCGAGGTCGGCGGCCACTCGCTGCTCGCCGCGCAGCTCGCCGCCCACCTGGAGCCGCACCTCGGCAGCCGCCCGCCGCTGCGCACCCTGTTCCGCCACGCCGTGCTGGCCGACCAGGCCCGCGCCCTCATCGGCCAGAAGTGAAAGGCGGCACCGAAATGACCGCGCCCTCCGCCGTCCTGGAAGACGGCCACCGCGAACTCGTCGAGGCCTTCGAGAGCTTCGTCCGACGCGAACTCGTCCCGCTGGCAGCCGAGTTGCCCGAGACTGCCGACCAGGTGCCGGGCGACCTGCGCAGCTACGTCCGCAAGCGCTCCGCCGCGCTCGGCTTCTACGCCGGCGACTACCCGGAGGAGCTCGGCGGCTCCGGCATGCCGTTCACCGCCGTCGTCCTGCTGCACCACGCCGCCGGGCGCAGCGGCTGCGTCCTGGCCCCGTACGCGCTGGCCGGCTCGGACGGTCCCAGCCCGCTGCTGCGCCACGGCACCCCCGAGCAGATCGAGCGCCACCTGATCCCGCTGGTGCGCGGCGAGCAGACCCGCTGCCTCGCCCTCACCGAGCCGCACGCCGGTTCCGACGCCTTCCGGCTCACCACCACCGCGCGGCGCGACGGCGACCGGTGGGTGCTGAACGGGCGCAAGACCTTCGTCAGCAACGCCGAGCACGCCGGGATCGCGCTGGTCGTGGCCGCCACCGATCTCGGCGACGGCGCCGGTCCCACGACCGGGTCCACCGCCTTCGTGCTGCCGATGGACCAGCCCGGGCTGCGGATCGGCCAGCGCTATGAGGGCATGTCCGGCGAGCCGCTGTTCGAGCTGCTCCTCGACGGGGTCACCGTCGGCCCGGAGGCCGTGATCGGCGGCGAGGAGGGGGTCGGCGCCGCCACCGCCCTCGCCATGGACAGCCTCTCGCGCGGCCGCCTGGTGGTCGCCGCGATGTGCAACGGCATCGCGGAGTACGCGCTGCGCATCGGCGTCGAGTACGCCAGGGACCGGCGTGCCTTCGGCCGGGTGAT
Source organism: Kitasatospora sp. NPDC022856 (assembly GCF_055561235.1). Taxonomy (NCBI): domain Bacteria; kingdom Bacillati; phylum Actinomycetota; class Actinomycetes; order Kitasatosporales; family Streptomycetaceae; genus Kitasatospora; species Kitasatospora sp. NPDC022856. The sequence goes on from NZ_JBVHHE010000009.1 coordinate 246,411, forward strand.
CGGCGAGTACCAGCACGTCCAGGAGCACCTGGTGTCGACCCGGGCCGAGGTCGAGTCCTCCAAGCTGCTCACCCTCGCCTGCGCCCGGCTGGTCGACGAGGGCACCGAGTCGCCCGAGAACGCCGCGCTCGCCAAGCTCACCGCCTCCGAGACCGCGGTGCGGGCGGTCGACCGCTCGCTCCAGGTGCACGGCGCCACCGGATGGGTGCGGGGCCACCCGCTGGAGTTCCTGTACCGCTACGTGCGGATGACCACGATCATCGAGGGCACCTCCGAGGTGCAGAAGGTCATCATCGCCCGCTCCATGGGCCTGAACTGACGGTCCGTCAAGACTGAGGAGACCATGATGGAATCCCTGAGCGTCGCATCCGGCCGTCCGTACCGGGACGGCGCGATCCTCGACCTGTTCACCAGCTGGGCGCAGCGCACCCCGGACGCCCCCGCGCTGATCGACGGCGAGCGGACCTACAGCTACGCCGAGCTCGACCGCCTCGCCGACAGAACGGCCGAAGCCCTGCGCGGCAAGGTCGGCCCGGGCGACCTGCTCGGCGTCTGCCTCGGCCACTCGGTGTCGCTGGTGGCCGTCACCCTGGCCGCCGCCAAGCTCGGCGCCGTCCACCTGCCGCTCGGTCCGCGCCCCGGCGAGCGCCGGCTGCGGGCCGTCGCCGAGCAGCTGCGACCGGCCTGCCTGGTCGGCGAGCCGGACCTGCTGCCGCCGGGTGGCGAACGCCTCGCGCTGGACCTGCCCACCGAGGGCGTGGTGGCCGCCCTGGCGTCCGGCACGCAGGTGCCCGTCCCGGCCGGCACCCACTACGCGGTGCTCACCTCCGGGTCCACCGGCACCCCGAAGGCCGTCGCCGTCACCGGGCCCGCGCTCGGCGCGATGCTGCGGTGGTACCGCGAGCTGACCGGCCTCGGCCCCGGCGAGCGGCACAGCCTGCTGATCGGCGTCGCCTTCGACCCGCACGTGATGGAGCTGTGGGCCGGTCTCACCTCCGGCGCCGCCCTGGTGGTGGCCCCCGAGGCCGTCCGCTGGGACTCCGGCGCGCTCACCGACTGGTGGGGCGAGGCCGGCATCACCGTGGCCGTCCTGCCCACCCCGCTGGCCGAGCCCGTCCTGGGGCGCCCGTGGCCCGCCGGGCTGGCGCTGCGCCACCTCACCGTCGGCGGCGACCGGCTGCGCCGCGCCCCCGGGCCGGACGTCACCGCCACCGTCCACAACGCCTACGGCCCCGCCGAGGCCACCGTCACCACCACCGTGCACACGATGGCCCCCGGCGGCGACCACGGCGACGGCGCACCGCCGATCGGGCTGCCGATCGCGGGCGCGGTCGTGCTGGTCACCGACGAGGAGGGCCGGCCGGTGCCGCGCGGCGTCTCCGGTGAGCTGCGGATCGGCGGGCGCGGCCTGGCCGCCGGGTACCTCGACCCCGAGCTGACCGCCCTCCGCTTCCTCGATGCCCCCGAGGGCGTGGACGGCACCGACCGGGTCTACCGCACCGGCGACCGGGTCGTCATGCGTGCGGACGGGGTGCTGGAGTTCCAGGGCCGCCTGGACGACCAGGTCAAGGTCAGCGGTGTGCGGATCGAACCCGCCGAGGTCGAGGCCGCGTTCGAGCGCGATCCGCGGGTGCGCCGGGCGGTCGTGGCCGCCGAGCAGGCGCCCGCCGGTGGCGTCCAGCTGCTCGCCTTCGTCCAGGTGGGCGACGGCGGGGAGGCCGGCGGGGCCGCCTCCGAGGGCGGCATCGACCCGGCGCGGCTGCTGGACGCCGTCCGGCCCTGGCTTCCCGAGCAGGCGGTGCCCTCCGCCGTCCGGTTGGTGGACCGCTTCCCGCTGGACGCCAACGGCAAGGTGGACCGCCGGGCGCTGCTGGCCGCGGTGCCGCCGGAGCCCGCGGCGGCGGAGGAGGGCGACACCCCCGCCGAGCGCACCGTACTGAAGCTCTGCCGTGAGCTGATCGGCCGTGCCGACCTCGGCCTCGCCGACAACTTCCTCGCCTCCGGCGGCAATTCGCTCGCCGCCGCCCGACTGCTGGAGGCGCTCGAAAGCGCGTACGGGATCCGGCTGCGCGCACCCCTGGTGCTGCGCCAGCCGGACCTGCGGGCCGTCGCCCGACTGGTCGAGGAGCGGGCGGCCGCCCCGGCCGCGACCGCCTGACCCTCCCGCACCGCCTCACTGGGGCGCCCCGGCCGTACCGCCGGGGCGCCCGGAAGGGAACACCATGACCATCGCGACCTTGCCCGCGCTGATCGCCCAACAGGCCGAACGGCAGCCCGACGCGCTCGCCGTGACCGACGGCTCCACCGTCCTCACCTACCGCGAACTCGTGCACGCCGCAGCCAGGTTGGCCGCCGTCCTGACCGCCCGGGGAATCGGCCCCGGCAGCGCCGTCGGCCTGCTCTGCGCCCGCTCCACCCGCCTGGTCGTCGCCCAGCTCGCGATCTGGCGCACCGGCGGCCACGTCCTCCCGCTCGACCCGGCCTACCCGCGCCCGCGCATCGCCGAGATGACCGCCGACGCCGGAGTCCGGCTCGTCCTCGGCGACAAGGCGCTGCTCGCCGAGGCCGGCCTCACCGAGGACCGGACCCTCGTGCTGACCGAGCACGGCACCGACGCGACCGGGGCGGTGGCGCCCGACGCCGCCGACCCGGCCGCGCCCGCCCTGGTCTTCTACACCTCCGGCTCCACCGGGCGGCCCAAGGGCGTGCTCGTCCCGCACGGCGCCGTCACCGACCTGGTCACCGCCCCGGACGCCATCGCGCTCGGCCCGCGCGACCGGGTGCTCTTCCACTCCGCCGTCACCTTCGACGCCTCCACCTTCGAGCTGTGGGCCCCGCTGGCCCGCGGCGCCGCCGTCGCCGTCTCGCCGGCCGACCGGCCGACCGCGGAGGACCTGGGCCGTGACGTCGAGCGGTTCGGCGTCACCACCCTGCTGCTCACCAGTGCGCTCTTCCACCATCTCGCCGCCCGGCAGTCGCGGATCTTCGGGGTGCTGCGCACCCTGGCGGTCGGCGGCGAGGTGCTGTCGCCCGAGCACGCGGGCTCGGTGCTGCGCGCCTTCCCGTGGCTCGAACTGGTCAACGTCTACGGACCGACCGAGGCCACCACCTTCACCACCCTGCACCGGGTCACCCAGGCCGACTGCGCCGACGCCGTTCCGATCGGCCGGCCCTTCGGCGGTGCCCGCGTCCTCGTCCTGGACGAGCGGCTCGCGCCGGTCCCGCCGGGCACCGTCGGCGAGCTGTGGATCGCCGGTGAACGCCTCGCCCAGGGCTATGTCAACCGGCCCGAGCTGACCGCCGAGCGCTTCCGCGAGCTGCCGGACGTCGGGCGTGCCTACCGCAGCGGCGACCTGGTGCGCGAACTGCCCGACGGCACGCTGGAGTTCCACGGCCGTACGGACGAGCAGGTCAAGGTGCGGGGCTTCCGGATCGAACCGGGCGAGGTCGAGCACGCGCTGCTGCAGCTCCCCGAGGTCGCCGAGGCGGCCGTCGTGGTCCGCAGGGCCGGGCAGGACGACGCCGCCCTCACCGCCTGCGTCGTCCTCGCCGAAGGCGCCGGCCAGGCCGTCGGGACGCTGCGCGCCCGGCTCGCCGAGCGACTGCCCGCCCATCTGCTGCCCACCGCCTGGACGGTGCTCGCCGCGCTGCCGCTGACCGGTGCCGGAAAGGTGGACCGGCGGGCACTGGCCGCCGCCGACGAGGTCGGGCAGCGCCCCGCCGAGCGCGTCGCGCTCACCCCGATCCAGCAGGTCGTCGCCGAGGCCTGGAGCCGGGCCCTGGAGCGTCCGATCACCGACCCGGCCGCCGACTTCCTCGCCGAGGGCGGCCACTCGCTGCTCGCCATGTGGGTCGTCGACGACCTGCGGGAGGACCTCGGCGTCGAGCTGTCGCTCGGCGACTTCCTCGACCACCCGACCGTCGCCGGGCAGGCGGAGCTGCTCGAACGGGGCCTGCGGGCCGCCGACGGCGTGGGCGGTGCGGGAGCTCCCGCCGCAAAGGTCCCCGCCGCCGCTTCGGACGAGGCGCCGGGAGCGGGCCGGTGACCGCTGTCGACCAGGCCGACCTGCTGCGCCGCGCCCGTGGCCGGCGCAGCGCCGCCGCCCCGCCGCGCCGCCCGACCGTGCCCGACGGCCCGGCCCCGCTCTCGCACGCCCAGCAGCGGATGTGGCTGATGGACCACCTCGGCCAGGGCGGCGCCCTGTACAACGTCCCGATCGCCGCCCGGCTGCGCGGTCCGCTCGACCGGGCGGCCCTCGCCGCCGCGCTCACCGGGCTGACCGAACGGCACGCCGTCCTGCGCACCCGCTACCCGAGCCGCGCCGGACAGCCGTACCAGCAGACCGACCCGGTCGCCCCGGTGCCGCTGCCGGTCGTGGACGCCACGACGGACGAGGCGGCCGCGGTGCAGCTCGCCGCCGAGGCCGCCCGCCCGTTCGACCTCGCCACCGGACCGGTGCTGCGCGCCCTCCTGCTGCGGAACGGGCCGCAGGACCACACCCTGGTCCTGACGATCCATCACATCGCCGTCGACGGAGGCTCGCTGCCGGTCCTGGCCGCCGACCTGGCCGCGCTGTACGAGGCCGCTCGCGACGGCACGCCGCCCCGACTCCCGGCGCCGGGACCGTCGTACGCCGAGTACGCCCGCCAGGAGCGCGCCCGGGACGCCGAACTCACGGCCGCCGCCGACGCGCTCGCCGCCCGGCTGACCGGCGCCCGCCCGCCGGCGCTGCTGCGGGCCGTCCCGCCCGGCGCCCGCGAACGCCGGGCCGCGCTGCACGCCGCTCCGTTGGACCCCGCCGTCCTGGACCGCCTGCGCGGCCTCGGCGCCCGGCACGGCGCCACCCTGTTCACCGTCGTCCTGGCCGCCGCGTTCGCCACCCTGCGGACCGCCTCCGGGCAGGACGACCTCGTCCTCGGCTGCGCCAGCGGCCACCGCGCCCGGCCCGACCTGCGGCACACCGTCGGCCTCGCGGTCAACACCCTCGCCGTCCGGGCCGACCCGGCCGGAGACCCGTCGTTCGCGGAACTGCTGACCGCCGTACGGGGCGAACTGCTCGACGCCCAGCGGCACCACGACGTGCCGTTCGACCTCGTGGTCGAGCGGCTCGGCGCGGCCGCCCGCGGCACCGACGGCACCCCGCTGCTGTCGGTCACCTGCGACCTGATCCAGCCCGCCGCACCGCTGACGCTGCCGAGCCTGACCTCCGAGAACGTCGAACTCGACCTGGGGCTGGCCAAGTTCGGCCTGGCCCTGCTCGTCGAGGAGGGCCCCGCGCCGCGCTGCCTGGTGCAGCACGACCGGGACGTGCTGGACGAGGCCACCGCCGTCCACCTGCTCGACGCCTTCGCCGCCGTGCTCACGGCGGTGGCGGGGGAGGCGGACCCGCACCTGTCCGAACTGCCGGGACGCCTCCTGGCCGCCGCCGAACACCCGGTGGTGGAAGGCCTGCTGGCCGACCCCGGCGTGGTCGAGGCGGCCGTGATCGAGCGCGCCGACGGCCCGCCGCTCGCCTACGCGGTGGTCCGCGGACCGGTCGCCCCGACCGGCACCGAGCTGCGCGCCGCCCTGCGCGGACGCCTCCCGGCCGCCGAACTCCCGCACGCCGTCACCCTGGTGGACCGACTGCCGCGCCACCCCGACGGCGCGCCCGACCCCGCCCGGCTGCCGGGCGCCGCCACACCTCCCGGTGACGGACTGCCTCCGGACGGCCCGGTGGACACCGTCCGGGAGGCGTTCGGCGAACTGCTGGGCACCACCCCGCCCGCCGACGGCGACTTCTTCGCCCTCGGCGGCCACTCCCTGGTCGCCGTCCAGCTCGCCGAACGCCTGCGGATCCGCACCGGGCTGCCGCTCACCGGCCTCGACATCCTGGAGCAGCGCACCCCGCGCGCCCTCGCCGCGGTGCTCGCCAGCCGCGAGGACGAGCGCCGCGCGGCCCTCGCCCGGACCTCCGGCGCCCGCCCGCGCACCCGCTCCCGCACCGGCACCGTGCTGCTCACCGGCGCGACCGGCGGGGTCGGCGCGGCGGTCCTCCAGGAGCTGATGGCCCAGGGCAGGCCGGTCCGCGTGCTGGTCCGGCCCGAGTCCGCGCACCTGCCCGCCCTGAACGGCGCCGAGGTGGCGGAGGGCGACCTCGCCGACCCGGACAGCCTGCGGCGCGCCGTCGAGGGGGCGGACGCCGTGATCCACTCCGCCTGCACCTTCACCGACCACGCCACCGACCTCGCCGCGATGCGCGCCCTGGTCGACGGCTGGCGGGGCGGCGGCCCGTTCGTCTTCGTCAGCAGCATCGACGCGTACGGCCGCCCGACGGGCACCCGAGTCCCCGAGGGCAGCCCCAGCGGCGCGGCGGTCACCCCGTACGGGCAGGCCAAGCTGGACTGCGAACGGATCCTGTTCGAAGCCGCCGCCACCCGGAGCGGCCAGGCCACCGCCGTGCGCGCCCCGATCGTCTGGGGCCCGCACCACCGCCTGCGCGACCAGCTCCGCTGGGGCTCCACCGGCGCCCTCTACCAGGCCGCCCTGGCCGGCCGCCCGATCGCCCTCCCGGTGGCCGACCACTGGTACGGCGCCTCCTGGGTGCACGCCGCCGCCCTGGCCCGCGCCCTCGCCGCCTGCACCACGCCGGGGCACCCGGCGGCCGGCCGGGTCGTCAACGCGGTGAGCGGACACGTCTCCTGGGCGGAGTTCACCGCCGAACTGGTCCGCCTCCTCGGCACCGACAGCCCGATCACCACCGCCCCCGACACCGACGAGGAACTCCGCCGCCCCTGGCACTACCTGACCGAGACCCTGACCGCCCCCCTCACCCCGGAACCGGGCGAGGACTGGCGCACCGTCCTGGCGACAATGGTCGGCTGAGCCGGCCCCCCGCATGTCAAGGAGCCCCGCCAGAACTCCTTCTGGCGGGGCTCCTTGGATCTGTTCCACGGCCGACGACCTCCGGTTCCTGGGCAACGCCGACCGGGTCGCCCACCGGGACGAAGTCGACGCCGTCGTGCGGGAGACCACCCCGGGCCTGAGCACCGCGGACCTCGTCGACCGGTTGGACGAGGCCCCGGCAGGCGTGTCCGTCCCGCGAACAGAGCCGTCCGCCACGTGTCTGTCACGGCCGCGGGCGAGTGCCTACCGTCGATCCCGAACCGGGCGGGAGCCTCCCGCCCGGGCGAAGGAGTGAGAGCGTGACGGTGACCGACCTCGCGGCCCTGGCCGAGCAGTACGCGGAGAACGGCTACGTACTGGTCAAGGGGCTGCTCGACCGCGCGGAGGCGGCGGAGCTGCGCCGCGGCGCCCACCGGCTGCTGGCCGCACTGGACACCGGCGAGGACCCGACCTGGGGTGCGGCGGCCGTCCTCGCGGGCGGCCGGCCGACCCGCATCCAGCACCTGCACGACGCGCAGTTCCATTCCGCGGCCTTCTCCCGACTGCTGGTGGACGAACGCTTCACCTCCGTCGCGGCGGCCGTGCTGGGCGGTCCGAACGTGCAACTGCACCACACCAAGCTGTTCGTGAAGCCCCCGGAGAACGGCTCGCCCTTCCCGCCGCACCAGGACCACCCGTTCTTCCCGCACACCCACCACCGGGTGGCCGCCGCGATCTTCCACTTGGACGACGCCCCGGAGGAGAGGGGCTGCGTGCGCATCGTCCCGGGCAGCCACCGGCTCGGCCCGCTGGAGCACGTGGAGGAGGGCAGTCACCACCTCCCGCAGGTGCCGTTGGCCTCGGCGCTGCCCCTGCCCGCCGAGGCCGGGGACGTGCTCTTCTTCTCCTACCTGACGATCCACGCCTCCGGGGTCAACACCAGTGAGGAGGCGCGGACCACCTGGCTGGTGCAGTTCCGCGACCCGGCGGATCCGCCGGCGGTCCGCACGCATGACCAGTCGCTGGGCCAGGGCATGATGCTGGCCGGGGTCGACCCCACGGGCAGGAGGAACGCTTGACGCTGGGACAACTGGCGCACGCCGGGGCGTTCGGCGAGCTCACCGGCGTCCTGCGGAGCTGCCCGGTGGACGACTTCCGAGCCGACTTCGTCCACCTGGGGTTCTATCCGACCTCGCCGTGGCGCAACTACTGGCACCGGCACTCCTTCTACGAGGTGTGCCTCGCCTACGGCGGCGCCGGCCGGTTCAGCACCGGCCAGGAGCACCACGAGATCGGAGCGGGGGACGTCTTCGTCGCCCGCCCCGGCGTGGTGCACGAGATCGAGTCGAGCCGCGCCGAGCCGCTCGGCATCGTCTACTGGGGGTTCACCCTCCGGGAGGGGCGGCCCGGGCCGCTGCCGGGCGAGCGCGGCTGGTGGTCCGGACTCACCGACCTGGCCGGGCCGGCGGTGTCGCGGAGCATCGGTTCGCTGGCCTCCCTGGTGGCCGCCCTCGCCGAACAGGCGGTCCCGCTGCGCTCCGGCTACCAGGCGGGGCTGACCGGTCTCGGCACAGCCCTGGTGGTGGAGACGGCCCGGGCCTTCGCCCCCGAGGAGGACCTGCGGGTGACGGCGAGCCCCGGTACCCGCCTCTCGCCACCGGTGGTGCTGATGCGGCGCTACCTGGCCGACAACCTGGCCCGACCCGTCACCGTCCGCGACGTGGCGGCCGCCGCGCACCTCTCCGCACGCCATGCCGAACGCCTCTTCCTGGCCGAGACCGGTTCCTCCCTGATGGCCTCGCTGCGCCGGATGCGGCTCGACCTGGCGGCGATGCTGCTCCTGGACTCCGCCACCGGCATCGCCGACATCGCCCGGTCCTGCGGCTACCTCGACACCCGCGCCTTCACCACCGCCTTCCGCCGCCACCACGGCCACCCACCCGCCGCCCACCGCACGCTCCGGGGCACCCTGCACCTCTGAGTTACCCGGCGGGGCGGCGCCCCGACGGGCCGGCCGGTGGCCCGGCGGGGCGTTCACCATCCGCGCCACCACCTCCCACGGCGACATCACCGCCCGCAGCCTCTGAACCGCCCGCAGCCCGGTCCTCAGGGCGGCGGTCGTGACGTCCCATCAGGTGAATTTCGCGGCGGCCGACCCCCGCCGACTCTTCGCACGGGAACGAATCGACGCAATCGAGGCCGGCGCCGCCCGCCTCACGCTGTCGAGGGAGCACCCCCGTGTCGCGTTTCCCGCACGCCAAGAAGTCCGCCGCCGTGCTGTGCGGCCCGCTGATGCCGGCCGGCGGGTGCTTCGTCGGGATCTTCAGCGGGGTGGGGGACGGGCTCGGGGTGGATTTCCCGGCCACCCGGGACTGACGCCCGTCGGCCCCGGCGCCCTGCGTCCGCCCGGGTGGGGCCGTCCACGGTCCCGCCTGCGAGGACCGAGGGTCTCGCCCGCCACCTCCGCCCCCGCACGACACCCGCTCCGGCGTCCGGCTCTGAGCCGGGCGGCCTCCTCGGCAGCCTCGGGGACCACCGATCCAGGATCAGAAGAGAGAGCAGCACCTTGCCCAGCCCCTTCCGTCCGAGTTCGTTCCTCCCCCCGCTGGCCCTGGGCGCGGCTCTGCTGCTCGTCGCACCCGCCCATGCGACCGCCATGCCGGGCCTCGCGGTCGGCTCCCCGCCTCTCGGTACCCCGGCGGTCGGCGGTCACCCTGTCGATACGCCCGCCGTCGGAGCTGCGCCGCTCGGTTCCACGCCGCCGGGTGCCACGGCTGCCGGCCCCCCGCCCCCGGCTCCCGTGCCGCTCGGTGTCGTGCCCGCGAGCGCCGTCTCCCGCGGCTCCACGGGCCCGGTGCGGCCGCCGATCCACCACCGCCCCGGGTTCCCGGCCCACTTCACCGCCCCCTACCTGGAGACCTGGAACTCGCCCGACACGCTCGCCGAGGTCCGCAGGAACACCGGCCTGAGCTACTTCACCCTCGCCTTCGTCGTCAGCGACGGCGGGTGCAACGGCGCCTTCGACGGCACCATCCCCGTCGACGACCCGGAGTGGCTCTCGGCCCTGCGGGGTCTGCGGACGGCGGGCGGCGACGCGATCGTCTCCTTCGGCGGGGCCGGTGGGCGCGAACTCGCCCAGGCCTGCGACACGGTGAGCGCCCTGAAGGCCGCCTACCGGCGCGTGGTGAACACCCTGGGCGTCACCAGGATCGACCTCGACATCGAGGGCGCGGCGCTGGACGACCAGCCGGCCGACGACCGCCGCAACCGGGCGCTCGCCGAACTGCAGCAGGAGTACCGCCTGGTCGGCCGCCCGCTCGACGTGGACTACACCCTGCCGGTCAACCCCTGGGGCCTGTCCGACAACGGGGTGTGGCTGCTGACCAACGCGCGGCAGCACGGACTGGACGTGGACGTGGTCAACGTCATGACGATGGACTACGGGCCCGACCTCGACATGGGCGCCGCCGCGATCGGGGCCGCGACCGGACTGCACGAGCAACTCGGGCGGCTCTGGCCGGAGAAGAGCCCCGAGCAGCTGTGGGCGATGCAGGGCAACACCCCGATGATCGGGGTCAACGACGCCGTCAACGAGGTCTTCTCCACCGAGGACGCCGCCCGCCTGGCGAGGTTCGCGGCCGAGAAGGGCATCCGGCTGCTCGCCTTCTGGTCGGTCGGGCGGGACCGGCCCTGCGCGGTGGCGGGCACCCTCTCTGAGCGGTGCAGCGGCACCGCCCAGGATCCCGCCCACTTCTCCCGCATCCTCGACCCGTTCCCGCGCACGCACTCCCGGCCGTGGACCGCCCGCACCCCGGACGCCTTCCGGAAGACCCCCCGGTGACGGTGGCGGCGGGCCGTTACTCCCGGCCCGCCGCAGTGATCACCGGGCGGAGCAGGTCGAGCACCCGGGTCCAGTCGTACGCGGCGCCGGCCCCCTCGGCCTTGGCCTGGTGGGGGGTGGCGTCACCGATCAGGACGCCCATCGACCGGAGCCGGGTCAGGCTCTCCGGGTAGGCGGGGTGGGCGGCCTGGGCGGCGTTGAGGTAGGGCTGGACGGCCACCGGGATGCCCAGGCCGTACGCCTCGCAGAGGATGCCGAGGGCGAGGGTGTCGGAGATGCCGGCGGCCCACTTGTTGATGGTGTTGAACGTGGCGGGTGCCACGGCGATGGCGTCCGCCGGGGGCAGCGGCCGGGGGTCGCCCGGCGTGCGCCAGGCGGAGCGGATCGGGTAGCCGGTCCGGGCTTCGACGGCCTTCCGGTCGATGAACCCGAGTCCGTTCGGGGTGGCGATCACGCCGACTCCCCAGCCCTCGGCCCGGGCGGCGGTGATCAGCTCGTCCACCCCGCCGGCGATGCCCGACGCGCAGACGACGATGTAGAGGAACGGCTCGCGATGCGCGGTCACACCTGAACTCCCGACTCTCCCGGCCACCATGGTGAAGCCCCAGGGCGGCGCTCCTGCGGCCAGTCTGCCCTGCCGGTGGGGCCAGTACAGTTGGGTGAGGCATACCTTACGAACATCCGACCGGATCGTCTACGACCATGTAGTCGGCCGTGGTGAGGGCGCAGGCGTCGCCGGGTTCGCTGTACGTCTGCCCGGCGGCGCGGCCGTGGACGGGAGACATGGTGGACGACAGCCGGGACACGAGGCGGCCGCACGGCGAGCTGGTCGCGGACGTACTGGCCGTGCTGTGGGCGGCCGAGCGGCCGCTGACGGCGCAGGAGGTCAACGAGGCGCTCGACCGGGGGCTGGCCCGGACGACGGTGGCGACGGTGCTGGGCCGGCTGCACGAGAACGGGACGCTGGAGCGCAGCCGCCCGGGGCGGGGCTTCGCGTACGCGCCGGTCGCCGACGCCGCCGGTCTGGCGGCCGGGCGGATGCGCCGTGAACTGGAGAGCGACCCGCACCGTGAGCTGGTGCTGAAGCGGTTCGTGTCATCGCTGTCCGAGGGGGACGAGGAGGTACTCCGGCGCCTCCTGCTGGAGGCCCCGGACGGAGAGGGCCGCGCATGACCCTGGCCCTCGCCCTGGTCGCGCTGACGCTGCTGGCTCCGTGGGGCGCGGCGCCCGCCGCCCGCCGGCTGGCCGCGCTCCTGCCGCCGCGCGAGGCGTGCGTGGCGCTGACGGGTGCGGCCGTACTGCTGGCGGGCGGCACCGCGGCGGCGCTGGTCGCGCTGTTCCACGTGCCGTTCCTCGCCTCGATGGAGCGGGTGCCGCCGGCGCGCGTGCTGGAGCGGTGGCCGGCCGTCGTGCCGGTCTCCGGTGCGGCCGGGGTGGTGCTGGCGTTCCAGGCCGTGCTGCTGGCGCGCCGCTGGCTCGCCCATCGCGCGCTGCTCGCGAAGGCCTGGGAGTCCACCGGTGACGGGGTGGCCGACGGCGACGTGCTGGTGGTGCCGGGCGGCGACGCGGAGGCCTTCGCCCTGCCCGGCTTCCGCGGGCGCCCCGGGCGGGTCGTGGTGACCTCGGGCATGGTGCGCGAACTCGGTCCGGCGGAGCGCGAGGTGCTGCTCGCGCACGAGCGGGCCCACCTGGCGGGGCGCCACCACGTGCTGTCCGTCGTCACGGACCTCGCGGCGGCGGTGCACCCGGCGCTGCGGGGCCTGCGGGAGGCGCTGGGCTTCCACCTGGAACGGTGGGCCGACGAGGCCGCGGCCGGGTCGGTGGGGGACCGCCGGCTGGCGGCGACGGCGATCGCGCGGGCGGCGCTGGCCGGGTCCGCCGCCACCCGGGCGGGCGGGAGCCGGAACCCGTTGCTGTCGGTGGGCGCCGGTCCGGTGCCGCGGCGGGTCGAGGCGCTGCTGGGGTCGGTGCCGGTCCTGCCGCGCGGTCGCGCGATGCGGGTGGGCGTGGCCTGGCTGGTGGCGGTGGTGGCGGTGTCGGTGCTGATCCCGGGGCTGGCGTACGGGCTGCACGAGTACGTGGAGTACGCCGCGCGGGCCGTCCCGGGCCGGTGACGGGGCCGTTGTCGGCGCCGGCCGCCGACGGCGGGGGAGCGGGTGTCGCGGACGACATCGATGTAGACCGATCGGCGCGGCGCGGCTATCGTTGGCCTCGGTGCGCCGTGCGGCGCGATGCGGCGCCGTGCCCGGCGTGGCGCGCGAGCGGGCTTCGCGGCCCTCCGGTGATCGGCGTTCGGCAGCGTGGCATGGCGTCGGTGGTCCCGTGACCCCCGCCGGAGGTGGTGCAGCCCTCCACCAGCGATTGGATGCGACGTGTACGACAGGGGGAAGGGATCGTCGAGTCCCTTCGAGCAGACCGTCCACCTCCTGTCGGCGGCCGGCCGGGCGGCGGACGCCCTGCTCGCGGCGCGCCTGGAGTTCCGGGGGATGAGCCCGGCGCACCTGTCCGTCCTCTCCACGCTGGCCCGGCTGGGCCCGCACGCCCGGCCCGACCTGGTCGCCGGGATCGACGGGGGTGCGGTCGACACCGCGCAGACCCTCGACGATCTCGTCGCGGCGGGCCTGGTCCAGTCCCTGTTCGTCCAGGTCGGCGGTCGGCACGAGGTGCTGACGCTCACCTCCTCGGGGCAGCTCGCGCTGGAGATCCTGCACAGCGACGAGTCGGCCGTGCAGGACGACCTGCTGGTGTCCCTGACGCGCGGTGAGCGCACCCAGTTGAACTCCCTGCTGCGGCGGGTGTGCGCCGCCGCAGCCCGGAGCGGCTCGGCGGGCTCGGCTCCGCGCCGGGCCGCCGACTGGGTCCTGACCCGCGAACGCCGCACGGAGTGGGCCGTCGAGCGCGAGGGCGCCGGCGGGGCAGCCGGGGCGCCCGGGGTGGCCGGCGAGCGGTCCGAGGACGTGGCCGACCGGGACGCCGGCGGGGCCCCGGCCGGTTCGTAGCCGTCCCGCCTCACCAGGTGAAACGGGCGCCGCGCGCCACTGATCGGTCACCCCGGCCGCCTCGGCGACGGGGTCGGCCTGCTCTGGGCCGAGATGTGGCGCCGCTTCAGTCCGGTCGCGATGATCTGCGTCGGCGCGGTCACCGTCGCCGGCCTCCGGCTCGGCTGGAAGCACGTCGGCGCGGTCTCCCCGCTCTGGACCACCGGCTACGGCACCGCCCTGCTGGTCAAGATCCTGCTGGTCGTCGGCCTGGTCACCGCGGGCGCCTTCAACCAGTTCCGGCTGATGCCCCGGATCGCCCGGGCCCCGGGCCGGTCGGCCCCGGGGGCGGGTGTGGGTCAGCTCCCGGAGCGGCGGAGGAGGTAGGTGTCCATGATCCAGCCCTTGCGTTCGCGGGCCTCGTCGCGGAGCGCGCGGATCCGGGGGGCGGTTTCGGCGAGGGGGCCGGAGACGAGGATCTCGTCCGGGGTGCCCAGGTAGGCGCCGTAGAAGACCTCCAGCCCCTCGGGGTCGATCCCGGTGAACGCGGCCCGCCCGTCCAGCATCACCACCACGTCGTCCACCTGCTCGGGGAAGCCCTCGGCGAGACGGCGGCCGGTGGTGATCTGCAGCGGGCGGCCGACCCGGGTCAGGGTGGTGCGGTGCCGGGCGGCGAGCGCCGAGACGCTGCTGATGCCCGGGACCACCTCGTACCCGAAGGTGGCGCCGCCGCGGGCCAGGACCTCGTCGATCACGGCGATGACGCTGTCGTAGAGGCTCGGGTCGCCCCAGACCAGGAACGCGCCGGTCTCCTCCGGGCCGAGGTGCTCGGCGACCAGCCGCTCGACCAGGTCGGCCCGGCGGGTGCGCCAGTCGTCCACGGCCGCGGTGTACGCCGGGGTGGCGCGGTCCCGCTCGGCGTCCGCGACCTCGATGACGCGGTGGCCCGGGCGGCCGTGCTCGGTCAGCAGCTGCCGGCGCAGCCGGATGAGGTCCTGCCGTTCCTCGTTCTTGTCGAGGATGAAGAAGACGTCGGTGCGGGCGAGGGCCTTGACCGCCTGCAGGGTGAGGTGGTCGGGATCGCCCGCCCCGATGCCGATGAGGAAGATGTGCCGCATGACAGTGATTGTGCCGTGCGGCTGCCCGTCCGCCGGGCGCGGCCGGTCCCGGGCGAACCGCCGGGTGGGCCGCGGGCGACCGGTCCGGTGGCACTGTGACGTCATGCACGCGCCCTCGACCCGGCCTTTCGGCCGTTGCCATGGCGGGCCGTCATGTTCTGGCTCCGCCGTCAGGGGTAGCCGGCACGGCGTGCGCGGCGGCGAGCACCTTGGCCGGGGTGACCAGCACGTCCTTCGTGACGCGCTCGTCCTCGACCACCGCCTCGACCACCACCTGAACTGCCCGGGCGGCCGGGGGCCGCCGGGGCCGTGCCGGCCATCCGCGATCCGGACAATCACTGACGCGCCGCCGGCGATGGGCCTAGGGTGGGCGGTGCAGTCGGTTCGCCGTGTCCTCCAGCCACGGCGTCGCAAGAGGGAACCCGGTGGGAATCCGGGACTGCCCCGCAGCGGTGAGTGGGAACGACCGCCGTCACACGCACTGGGCCCAGCCGGGCCCGGGAAGCGACGGCCAGTAGGTGTCCGGCCTGGAAGCCAGGCGGACGCGCCCGCGAGTCCGAAGACCTGCCACTGCCCGCGTGCACCCCGCACGCGGTGATCTCGGTGACCTCGAGGGCGGGTCGGCGGAGCGGGCGGGCCCACCCCGGTGCCGTGCCCCCACTGCCGTACCTCCACGCCGTCGTGCTCTCCCGGGATCGCAGCGCGACTCGCGAAGGAGAGTTCCGTGTCACCGAGTTCCACCACCCCGCAGGCCACCGTGTACGGCTACCCGAGGCAGGGTGCCGACCGGGAGCTGAAGAAGGCCGTCGAGGGGTACTGGGCGGGCCGCGTCGACGCCGCCGCCCTGCACGCCACCGCCGCCGTCCTGCGCCGCGCCAACTGGCGGCAGCTGGCGGACGCGGGCATCACCGAAGTCCCCACCGGCGACTTCTCGCTCTACGACCACGTCCTGGACACCACGGTCGCGGTCGGCGCGATCCCGGCCCGCCACCGCGCCGCCGTCGACACCGACCCGCTGGACGGCTACTTCGCCATGGCGCGCGGCACCCAGGACGTCGCACCGCTGGAGATGACCAAGTGGTTCGACACCAACTACCACTACCTCGTACCGGAGTTGGGCCCGGACACGGTCTTCGCCGCGAACTCCGCCAAGCCGGTCTCCGAACTGCGTGAGGCGCTCGGCCTCGGCCACCGCCCCCGGCCCGTGCTGGTCGGACCGCTGACCTACCTGCTGCTCGCCAAGCCCGCCCCCGGCGTGGCCGCCGACTTCCGGCCGGTCACCCTGCTGGACCGGCTGCTGCCGGTCTACGCGGAACTCCTCGCCGACCTGCGGGCCGCCGGCGCCGACTGGGTCCAGCTGGACGAGCCCGCGCTCGTCCAGGACCGCACCCCGGCCGAGCTGAACGCCGCCACCCGCGTCTACCGCGAGCTCGGTGCGCTCACCGACCGCCCGCAACTGCTGGTCACCAGCTACTTCGACCGGCTCGGCGAGGCCCTGCCCGTCCTGGCCAAGGCCCCGATCGAGGGCATCGGCCTGGACTTCACCGGCCCCGGCGCCGCCAACCTCGACGACCTCGCCGCCGTCGGCGGAGTGCCCGGCAAGCGCCTGGTCGCGGGTGTGGTGGACGGCCGCAACATCTGGATCAACAACCTGGAGAAGTCCCTCGCCACCCTCGGCACGCTGCTCGGCCTGGCGGACCGGGTCGACGTCGCACCGTCCTGCTCGCTGCTGCACGTCCCGCTCGACGCCGACCTGGAGCGCGACCTCGACCCGCAGGTCGCCCGCTGGCTCGCCTTCGCCCGTCAGAAGACCACCGAGGTCGCCACCCTGGCCCGCGGCCTGGCCCACGGCACCGACACCATCGCGGCCCAACTGGCCGCCAACCGGGCCGACCTGGCCTCCCGCGCCGGCTCGGCGCTGACCCGCGACCCGGCCGTCCGGGCCCGGGTCGCCGCCACCGCCCCCGAGGACGCCCGCCGCGCCCCGGCCTACCCCGAGCGCGCCGAGGCGCAGCGGGCCCGGCTCGGCCTGCCGCTGCTGCCGACCACCACCATCGGCTCCTTCCCGCAGACCACCGAACTGCGCACCGCCCGCGCCGACCTGCGCGCCGGCCGCATCGACGACGGAACCTACCGGGACCGGATGCGGGCCGAGGTCCGCGAGGTGATCGCCTACCAGGAGAAGGCGGGCCTCGACGTGCTCGTCCACGGCGAGCCCGAACGCAACGACATGGTGCAGTACTTCGCCGAGCAGCTGACCGGCTACCTGGCCACCCGGCACGGCTGGGTGCAGTCCTACGGCACCCGCTACGTCCGGCCGCCGGTGCTGGCCGGGGACATCTCCCGCCCGCACCCGATGACCGTCGACTGGTACCGCTACGCGGCCGATCTGACGGACCGTCCGGTCAAGGGCATGCTCACCGGACCGGTGACCATGCTCGCCTGGTCCTTCGTCCGGGACGACCAGCCGACCGGCGACACCGCCCGGCAGGTCGCGCTCGCCCTGCGCGACGAGGTCACCGACCTGGAGGCCGCCGGCGCCGCCGTCATCCAGGTCGACGAGCCGGCGCTGCGCGAGACCCTGCCGCTGCGGTCCGCCGACCGGGCGGCCTACCTGGAGTGGGCCACCGAGTCCTTCCGGCTCTCCACCTCCGGGGTCCGCGCCGACACCCAGATCCACACCCACATGTGCTACGCCGAGTTCGGCGCGATCATGACCGCCATCGACGAGCTCGACGCCGACGTGATCTCCCTGGAGGCGGCCCGCTCGCACATGGAGGTCGCCCACGAGCTGGCCGGGGCAGGCTACCCGCGCGAGGTCGGCCCCGGCGTCTACGACATCCACTCGCCCCGGGTGCCGAGCACCGAGGAGGCGGCCTCGCTGCTCCGCGCCGGGCTGGCCGCGATCCCGGCCGAGCGGCTCTGGGTCAACCCCGACTGCGGCCTGAAGACCCGCGGTTGGGCGGAGACCCGGGCCTCGCTGGAGCACCTGGTCGAGGCGGCCAGGCTGGTCCGCGCCGAACTGGGCGGCTGACACCGCGCCGGAGCGGGCGGCGGGCCGGCCCCCGGCCCGCCGCCCGCTCCGGGCCGTCCGCGGCGGTGAGGTCCGCCTGGAGCGGCAGGACGTCGGTCGTGCGGCCGAGTGCGGCGAGGTCCTCGGTCACGGTCCGGCAGGCGGCCAGCACCCTGACGCCCTCGGCGGCGAGGGCCCGGGTGACGGCGAGGCCGATGCCCTTGCCCGCCCCGGTCGCCACGGCGGCCTCGCCCGACAGGTGCAGGTCCATCGTCGACTCCGCCGGCGCGCTGCCCGGCCGCCGTCCGCCCGGCCGGGCGCGGCCCAGGCTGGAACCATCGCAGCTCTGCCCCGGGCCTCATCCGGGCCTCGGGGGCTGGTCAGACCCGGTCGGAGGCCACGTCGGCCGGGGTGGTCCAATCCTCGGCGAGCAGGCCGAGCACGACCTCGTCGCGGTGGGCGCCGTAGGCCCAGGCGGAGCGGCGCAGGGTGCCTTCGAGGGTGAAGCCGGCGCGGGTCGCGGCGGCGATCATCGGCAGGTTCTCGGCGAGGGTGTCGATCTGGAGGCGGTGCAGGCCGCGGACGGTGAAGCCGTAGTGGCACAGCAGCGCGACGACCTCGCGGGCCAGGCCCCGGCCGCGGAGGGCGGGGCGCAGGGCGAGGCCGAGATGGGCGGTGCGGTTGTGGGTGTCGATGCCCCAGAGGAGGGCCTCGCCGGCGAGGTCGCCCGAGGGGAGGGTGGTGACGGAGAAGCAGGCGGCCTCGTCCGAGGGGGCGGCGACCGCGTACGGGGACCCGGCGGCGCCCGGTGAAACGGGCTGCCAGGGCCGGGAGTCGGCCCGGGAGCGGGTGGCGACGTCGTCGTACAGCTCGGCCTGCAGCACGGGGACGTCGGCGTCGTGTCTGGCCCGGAGGGCGACTTTGGAGTTGTGTAGCATGTCACATTGCTATCAGGGCCGGCGTCGTCCGCACCAGCGAATTACCGCGCACCGGGCGGGTAACGGCGTTCCCGCCGGGGCCTGCAGGCGGCCCGCCGGAGGCTGCGAGGCGCCCGCCGGGTCGAACCGCTCCGCCCGGTGCGGCCGGAGCGGTGCGACCCGGCGCCGGGTTCACCCCCGGTCGGTCGGCCAGCCGTCCACGGTGGTGAGGGAGCGGTGGTACGGGCCGTCGGGCCCGGTGCTGCGGTAGTCCTCGACGGAGCCGCCGGTGCGGACGGTGCTGTCGCCGTCGTGCCGGTGGGCGGTCGGGCGCAGGGTGTGGTCGACGGCGGAACGCTCGGTGGTCCGGCCGCCGACCGTGCCGGTGGTGTCCCGGTGGTAGCCGAGGTTCATGGTGGTGACCTGGTCGTTCGCGCCGGCCGCGTCGTGGGTGACGCGGTAGTCGACGTCCAGCGGCTCGCCCTCGTGCACGGTGGTGGTGCGCCGCGGCCCGTCGCCCCAGGTGCTGGTGGTGCGGGTCAGGTCGGTGCGGTTGCGCAGCGTCAGGTCGTTGCCGCTGTCCCGGAACCGCTGGGTGGAGCCGAAGGCGAGGGTGTCGCGGACCTCGGTGGTGACCCGGCCGTGCGAGGTCTGTACCCAGCCGCGGGCCCGGTCGTGCCGGCCCGCGGTGACGGACCAGTCGCCGCTGCCGCCGCCGTGGTCGGTCAGCGCGGTGGAGACGGCGGCCTCCGGGGCGACCGCGTGGTCGGTGAGCGCCCCGGTGGTGCGGGCGGCGCCGTGGTCGACCTCGGCGAACAGATTGACCTGGCCCGTCCAGACGTCGTTGCCCTGGGCCTCGGCCGCGTTGACGGTGATGCCGACGGCGTGCGGGCGGCCGTCCAGCAGCAGGCCGACGTACGGGGTGAGGTCGAGCCGGTAGGCGGGCAGGTCGAAGGCGAAGATGCCGGGGGTGGGCCGCCAGAGCAGCGGGTCCCAGCCGCCGGTGTAGATCACGGGGTACGGCCAGACCGCGCCGGCCACCCGGCCGTCCACGGTCAGCCGCAGCTCGCGGAACGGGCCCTTGCCGCAGGCGCCCAGCCCGGGGTTCGCGCCGACGAACGCGTCGGGCGCGGAGGCGTACGCGAACTCCTCGCAGGCGCCGCCGCCCCGGGCGTACACCTCGGCGGTCAGGCGTTCCAGGTTCGGCGGGAAGGCGAGGTCGCGGGTGGCGGTCGGGGCGGCCTGGGTGAGCCCGAACGGCCCGGTGGTGAGCAGCCGGTCGGCGGTGCGGGCGGCGGGCCACCGGGCGGAGGTGGTGTAGAAGGTGAGCTCGGCGGTGATCCGGAAGACGCCGGTGTAGGTGGCGTCGGTGACGTTGGCGAGGTCGAAGGCGAACGGCTGCGGGCCGCCGGCGAACAGCGGCGCGTACCGGGTGACGTCCCGTTCGACCGTCCATCCGATGCCGTCGGCGGAGGGCTCGGGGGTGGAGGAGAGCAGGACCTCCACGCCGCCGATCCGGACGGTGAACAGCCGGTCGAACTGCCGCCCGGCGACCTGCCCGTGCAGGGTCAGCACGACCGCCGACCAGGGTCCGGCGCAGGCGGCGGGCGGGGTGACGGTGGCGGTGTACGGGGTGTCGGGCGGGTTGCCGTAGCCGTCCCGGAACGGCTGGTCGTGCATCGCCTCGACGGTGCAGGCGCGGGTGTCCGGCCGGGTGAGCGGCTTCGCGGCGGTGAGCGGGTCGTGGTAGTCGGTGCCGAAGTCGGCGTGCGCGGGGCCGGCGGCGGTCAGCGCGCCGGTGAGGGCGAGGACGACGGCGCCGAGCAGGCGGGCGGCCCGGCGGGCCGGGCCGCCGGGCCTCGGCCCGCGGCGGATCAGCGGGGGTACGGCCAAGGGTCTTCCTCTCCTCGGCCCGGACGGGCGGTCCGGGTGGCGCCCCCGACAATGGCATGTCATCGTCAATCGGTGAAGAGGGGGCGGCCGGCGGGACGGTCCGGCACGGCGGCGCCGCCGGGCGGGTGATCACCCGGCGGCGCCGGTCCGCCGGCGGCCCTCCCGCTCCGCCGGAACGGGAGGGCCGACCGCTCAGCCGGCCGGCCGGGCCCGGATCGCGGCGACCAGTTCGCCGACGCCCCGCTCCCTGAGCACGCCGTAGTGGTCGCCGCTCAGTTCGACGACGACCGGCGGCGCGGCCGAGTACCCCGAACTCCCCTCGATGAAGGAGTAGTCGTCACCGGCGGCCTTGACGATGGTCACCGGCGCGTCCAGCCGCCGCTGCGCGAGTTCGCCGAAGCTGTAGTCGAACTCGTAGGTCTCCCCGACGATCCGGGCGATCCGGCGGATCAACTCCTCGCCCAGCTCCGGCAGCAGGCGGTGCACGAAGGCCGTGAAGCCGTCCTCGTCGTGCGCCTCGGCCAGGCAGGCCTCCAGGTCGGGCCCGCGGACCGAGCCGGCGAACACCGAGTAGAGGATCGCCACGTAGGCCGGGTCGCGGTACGAGGCCTCGCGTCCGTGCCGCTCGCCGCCGCCGCGCCGCAGCTCCGGGTTGCCGGGGCAGATCAGCAGCAGGTCCGCGACCCGCTCGCCGGCCTGCTCCAGCTGCCAGGCCGTCTCGAAGGCGACCCGGGCGCCGAAGGAGTAGCCCCACAGGGTGTAGGGGCCCTCCGGCCGCACCCGGCGGATCTCGGCGAGGTCGGCCGCGGCCATCTCCCGGATCGTCGGGTACGGCGTCTCACCGGCGTTGATGCCGTGCGCCTGGATGCCGTAGAACGGGCGGCCCACGGTGCTCCCGAGCAGCCGCAGGTTCATCGGGTAGCCGCCGAGCCCCGGCCAGCAGAACACCGGGTCGCCGGTGCCCGCGCGGTGCAGCGGCACCAGCCGCGAGCCGGGCTCACCGGTGTCCTCGTCGATCCGGGCGGCCAGGTCGGCCAGCCTCGGGCTCTCGAAGAGGACCTGCAGCGGCAGCCGGGTGCCGAACTCCCGGTTCAGCCGGTTGATCAGCGCCACGGCGATCAGCGAGTTGCCGCCGGCGGCGAAGAAGTCGTCCCGCACCGAGACCTCCTGGTACCTCAGCGCCCCGCCCCAGGCGGCCGCGAGCCGGTGCTCGGTCGGCGTCGACGGCGCGACCTTCGGCCCGCCCGCGTCCGCCGTCCGGACCGCCGCACCGGCGGCCAGCGCCTTCGCGTCGACCTTGCCGTTGGCGGTCAGCGGCAGCTCGTCCAGGACGAGCACCCGGTTGGGGAGCATGTAGTCGGGCAGGACGGCGGCCAGTTCGTCCCGGACGATCTCGGCCGGACCCTTCATGTGGACGGCGTCCTCGATCATGCCCTCGCTGTGGATCTGCTCCTCGCTCACCTTCCCGCCGAGGAAGAAGTACGACGGGCCCGGCGCGATCCCGCAGGAGGCCAGCACCGCGTCGATCCGCCGGGCGGACGGCAGCGGGTGCCCGGTCTTCGAGCTGTAGCCGGAGGACATGAACCCGAGGCCGAGGGCGAGGCCGCCCCGCTGGAGCCGGTGCAGGGCGGTGCCGAGACCGAGGTACTCCAGCCACGGCTCCTCGGCCCGGCCGACGGCGGTGATGCCGAAGCCGGCCCGCTCGTACACCTGCTGGTTGATCGCGATCACGTCCCGCGACCGCACCAGCTCGTCCGAGATCCGCGCCAACCCGCCGTCCGTCCAGCGGTACTGGCCGGCGGCCAGGCCCTCGACGCCACCGGGGTGGGCCTGGACGTAGTACTCGGTGCGGTCCGCCGCCGGCCGGCCGTCGGCGGGCACGATCGCGAAGGTGCCGAGGTAGTGGTCCTCCTCGGCCACGTCCAGCCCGGCCCGGACGGACGGCAGCAGGCCGACCGGCCGGACGGCCAGCCCGTGGGCGGGCAGCACCTCCTCGAACACGCCCAGCATGTGACCCGCCTCGAACTCCAGCACCTCCAGGATGTTGTTCCGGTAGACGGGCGCGATCGCGCGCCGCTTGCCGAGGAAGTGGACGGTGAGGCCCGGGCCCCCGGTACCCTCGCCGACCCGGACCAGGGTGTGCTCGACCGGGTGGTAGTAGTACACGCCGGCGTCGAGGCCGCCGGTCCCGCCGGTCTCCAGGTACACCTGGGTGGCGTACAGCGCGCCCGGGGAGGCGTACGCGTACTTCGGCAGCAGCCGCTCCGCGCTGTGGAACTGGCCGAACCACCGCAGGATCACGCCCAGTTCGGCGAGATCCGGCTCGCCGGTGCGCGGCGTGACGGGGCCCGCCGGGGCGGCCGGCGGTGCGAGCAGCGCCAGCAGGTCGTCGCGGGTGACCCGGCCGCCCTCGTAGAAGCGGTAGGTCTTGCGGGCGAAGGTCTCGCGCCGCTGCCGCTCGCTCTCCCGCCCGCCGGGCAGCGCCACCACCGGCCGGCCCGCCAGTTCGGCGGCGTCCCGCACCCCGGGGTCGGACAGCTGCGCCCGGACCTGGAGCCGGCTCGCCTTGGACCGGTGGTGGCCGCCGTGGCTGCCCTGGTCCATCAGGGCCGCCTCCTTGGGGTCCAGTTCGACGCAGGCCACCAGGTTCCGGTGGCCCGTCCGGGGGTCGTCGGTGACGATCGCCGCCGCCCGGCGGACCCAGGTGTGCTCCTCGATGGCGAGCGCGATCTCGTCCAGCTCGACCCGGTAGCCCCGCAGCTTGACCTGGTTGTCCACCCGGCCGGCGCACTGGAGCGTGCCGTCCGGGTTCCAGTGGGCGAGGTCCCCGGTGCGGTACAGCCGCTCGCCCGGGAGGTGGGGCGAGGCGACGAAGCGCTCCGCCGTCAGGTCGGGCCGGTTCAGGTAGCCGCGGGCGAGCTGGACACCGCTCAGGTGGAGCTCGCCGGTGGCGCCGGGCTCCACCGGCGCCAGGTCCCCGTCGAGCACGAAGCAGTGGGTGCGGTCGACCGGCACGCCGATCGGCACCGACCCGGCGTCCTCACCCACGGCGGCGGGGTCGACGAGGTGGGCGGTCGCGTTGATGGTGCACTCGGTCGGCCCGTAGAGGTTGACCAGCGCGGCCTGCGGCAGCTCGGCGGTGAGCGCCCGGGCGAGCCGGCGCGAGAGCGCCTCGCCGCCCGAGTACAGCCGCCGCAGCGTGCCGCAGTCGCCCAGCCGCTCGGTGTCCAGCAGCGCCTGGAGCAGGGTGGGCACGCACTGCAGCGTGGTCACCCCGTACTCCCGGACGGTGTCGATCAGGGCTTCCGGGTCCCGGTAGACGCCGGGGGCGCCGAGCACGACCCGCGCGCCGCCGGCCGGTGCCAGGATCTCCCACTGCGCCGCGTCGAAGCTCATCGGCGTCTTCTGCAGCACGGCGGCGTCCGGCCCGAGGTGGCCGCCGGCGACCAGCCAGCGCAGCTGGGACACGATGCTCCGGTGCTCGATCATCACGCCCTTGGGGCGGCCGGTGCTGCCGGAGGTGTAGATGACGTAGGCGAGCGACTCCGGCCGGGGGCTCGCCGGGCCCCGGCTCTGGTGCGGGAACGGGGGTGCGTCGTCGGCCCCGGCCGCGCCGGGTGTCCCCGGCGCCCGGTCCGGGCCGGCGGGGACGAGGATCCGGGTGCCCGGCGGGACGAGTCCGGCCAGCCGGGTGCGCAGGTGCTCCTGGGTGACGATCACCCCGGTCCGGCTGTCCTCGATCATGTAGCGGATCCGGTCCTCGGGGTACTCCGGGGACAGCGGCAGATAGGCGGCGCCGGCGTAGAGGATGCCCCAGGCGCCCACCATCAGCTCCGGCGAGGGGTCGACGTAGAGGCCGACGCAGTCGTCGGCCGCCACGCCGAGCTGGTGCAGGTGGGCGCCCAGGCCGGCGGCGGCGGCGCGGAGGTCCCGGAAGCCGAGGTGTGCGCCGCGGCCGGTCACGGCGACGGCGTCCGGCCGCTCGGCCACCTGCAGGTCGAGCAGGTCGGGCAGGCAGCGGGCGCGGCGGGTGTCGTGGAGGGTGAGCTGCGCGGACTGTGCGGACATGTGGGTTCCCCATCGGGTGGCGAGGACGGATGACGTCGCCCGTCGAGGCGGGCGTGCCATCCAAGCTCCGCCACCCGGTGTCCCGGCCGCCTGGGGCACCGGCCGTCTCTTCCGCCCGGCCGCCGTCCGGCCGCGCCCGGGCCATGTCCCGGGCGTCGTGCCCCGGCCCGGGACCGGCGGCCCGCCGGCGGGTGCTCGGTCAGCCCGGCCCGTCGCCGTGGCCCACCGGGTCCGGTACCGCGTCCAGCAGGGCGGCGCCGTTGTTGCGGACGCTGTTGACGGTGGTGGAGACCGCCCGGACCGCGAGTTCGTCCCCGGCCGGGGTGTGCAGGAGCCGCCGCAGCTCCACCGGGTCGTCGTGCTCCGGGTCGAGCCAGGCGTCCAGGTCGGCCGGGCCGATGGTGAGCGGCATCCGGTCGTGGACGCGGCCGGCCGCGTCGGTGGCGTCGGTGGTGATGATCGTGGCGGTGGTGAGCCAGGCCGCCGGGTCGTCCTCGGGCAGCGAGCGGTCCCGCCAGAACTCGTACAACCCGGCCATCACCAGCGGGCCGCCGGCGCGGGGGTGGAGGTAGTAGGGCTGCTTGTAGGCCTTGCGGCCCTCGGCGGCGGGCACCCGCACCCACTCGTAGTAGCCGTCGGCGGGCAGGACGCAGCGGCGCTTGGCGAAGGCGGAGCGGAAGGCGGGCTTCTCGTGCACCGTCTCGGCCCGGGCGTTGATCAGCCTGGCGCCCGTGGCCGGGTCCTTGGACCAGGAGGGGACCAGGCCCCACCGCACCGGGCGGAGCCGGCGGGCGAGTTCGCCGGTCTCGCGGTCGACCCGTTCCAGCACCGTCCACACCGGGTCCGTGGGGGCGACGTTCCAGCTCGGCGCGAGGGTCTCGGCCGGGTTCCAGCCGGTCACCCCGAGCAGGCCGAGCAGGTCCTGGGGCGTGGTGGTGGAGACGAATCGGCCGCACATGGGCGCCACTCTGCCACCACCGGGCCGCCGGGGCCACAGGCGCGGGCCCGGCCGGAGGCGGTGTCAACCCGGGGCCGGCGCCCGGGCGCAGGGCCGTCCGGGCGTCCGGCGGGCCCGGTCCCGGCGACGGCGCCGCCCGCGCCGGGTGCGGGCGGGTGGGCGCCGCGCCGGGTGGCGGCTCAGTGGCGGGCCGGGCGCCACATGGTGGAGACGGTGTGGCCGGACGGGACGGTGATCCGGTCGAGTTCGGTGAAGCCCGCCCGGGCGTAGCGCTCGTTGTTGGCGGGGTTGCAGGACTCCAGGTAGGCGGCCGCGCCGAGGGCGTCGATCCGGGCCAGGTTCTCGGCGAGCAGGCCCATGCCGAAGCCGTGGCCGCGGTGGTCGCCGTGGGTGGCCAGCAGGCTCAGGAAGAAGTGCGGTTCGCTTCTCGGGTGGGCCGCTTCGAGGTCCGCGAGGATCGCGAGCAGGCCGTCGGCGGTGGCCCGGTCGGTGATGCCGACCAGGAAGTCCTCCAGGCCCTCCTCCTCGTCGGGGCTGAGGTCGTTGCCGCCGGGCGGGATCCACAGCGCGGCGGACTCCACGTTCGGCGTCACCAGGGTCCAGGGGTAGCGCAGGGCGGAGGTGGCGAACAGGCGCCACATCGCGGAGGCCTGGGCCGCCCGTCGCTCGCGGTCGGGGAACGCCGGGCCCCAGAGCGGGTCGTCGAAGAACGCGGAGGTCAGGGTGGCGACGATCGCGTCGACGTCGGCGGAGGTCGCGGTGCGGGCGGTCACGGGTGCGGTCGGTCGGTTCAAGACGCCACCTTCGGGAGGCCGGGAGAGGGTGATCGTCAGCGTACGACGGTGCCGGGGGCGCCGGGCGGGACGGGACGTGCGGACGGGCGCCGTCCCCCCGCGCGGTGCGGGGGGACGGCGCCCGGGGGGACGGTGCGGGCTCAGCCGAGCCGGCGGGTGAGCGGCGCGTCGGCGCGGGTGAACAGGACGGCCAGCAGTCCGGCGAACAGCGGGACGGCGACGGTGGTGAGCCCGATGTTCGCCCAGGGCACCACGATCGTGCTGCTGCCCGCCTGGTTGGCGACGTCACGGGCCATCAGCAGGGCGACCGCCGGGACGAACCCGTTGATCGTGCCGAGGGCCGCGCCCAGGACGGCGATCAGCGCGCACTGGATGCCGGAGAGGGTCCGGCGGATCCCCGGCGGCGCGCCGACCGCGGCGAGGGTCGCCTGGTCGCGCCGGGAGTCGGCGGCGGCGAGGCCGGTGGCGATGCACGCGGCGCCGAGCACGACCAGGGCGGCGAAGCCGGTGAGGGCGATGGTCGGTACGTCGCTCTTCGGCTCGAACCCGCGCTCCACGTCGAGCAGGGCGCTCGGCAGGATGCGGTCGGCGGTGGCCGCGGCCCGCTGCGTCGCCTTGCGGTCCGGCGCGGTGGACGGCAGCCAGACCGAGCCGCTGGGCTTCGTCGTGAGACCCAGTCCGGTGATCGTCCGGGTGCCGATGACGCCGACCCCGTACCGGGCGGCGGTCGGGTTCTCGACCACGACGGCGTCGACGGGGATCTCCCGGATCTCCTGCGCCGGGGCGGCACCCGGCTGCGGCGGGGCGGTGAAGCCACCCGTCAGCTGGAGCACGACCTTGTCGCCGCTGAGCAGGGAGCGGTCGAAGACCACGGCCTTGCCGGCGGCCAGCGCCTGCTCGGCGGCCGGGTCGCGGACGGCGAAGGCGTTGTGCAGGACGGTCGCGTCGCCGACGACGAGGGCCCGGGAGCCGAAGCCGACCCCGCCCTTGACGGTGACGTTGCTGGAGCACTCCGCGCACCACGAGTAGACCGCGGTGCCGAGATCGGCGCGTTCCCCGAGCTCGGGCAGGTCCTGCTCGATGGCCGCGCGCACCTGGGGGAGCAGCGGGCTGTCGGTGAGCACGCCGAGCGAGACGGAGTTGACCGGGCTGTGCGGCCGGTAGGAGGCGGCGTCCATGACGTCGCTGCTCGCGGTGTAGAGGCCGATCGCCACCGAGCCGGCGACGGCGGCCATCACGGCCGCGATGGCCGGGGCGGTGCGGCCGCGGTGGCGGGCCGAGTCGCGCAGGGCGAGCCGGCCGCCGAGCGGCAGGAACCGGGCGAGCCGGCCGCAGAGGGCGATCAGTACCGGGGTGAGGGCGAGCAGGCCGAGTTCGGCGGTGGCCGACCCCGCGAGCACCATCAGGGTCATCCTGTCCAGGCCGGCGAAGACCGGGATGACCCGGCCGGTGCCGTCGTTGGTTCCCACGGCGAGCAGCGCGACGGCCGCGCCGGAGACGAAGAGCACGATGCCGGCGGCGGTGGTCCAGCGGCTCGGCGGCCTGACGGTGTCACGGCCGGTGAGGCCGGCGGTGACGCTCTGCCGGGCGGCCTGGAGGGCGGGCAGCGCGGCCGCGAGCAGCGCGGTGACCACGCCGACGACCGCGATGGCGAGCAGGTCGGGCGCCTGGACGCCGAAGTGGCCGAACCGGCTGCCACCGGTCTCCTCGATCCACGACCGGGTCAGGGCCACCAGGCCGGTCCCGAGCACCACACCGGTGACCGCGCCGACCGCGCCGAGCACCAGGCCCGAGCCGAGGACGACGGAGGCGATGTGGCCGCGGTCGCCGCCGCTCGCGCCGATCAGGGCGAGCTGCCGGCGGGACCTCCGGGCGCCGACGGCGAAGGCGGGCCCGGCGAGCAGGGCGACCTCCAGCAGGGCCATGCCCGCGACGGTGCCGACCACCACGGCCTTGTCGGAGCGCAGCGGGCTGCTGGAGCCGAACTCCAGCCGCTGGTAGGTGATCTGGGACTCGGACGGCGGGTCGAGCGCCACCGCGCGGGAGGTCGCGGTGAAGCCGTACCGGTTGAGCCTCTTGACGCCCTCCCAGTCGAGGGTCGCCCCGGCGGGCAGTTTCAGCAGCCAGGCCGGCTTGCCCGGGGTCGAGCGGTCGCCCGCCCCGGTCGGGGGCTTGGCGGCGGCCGGCGCGGCCGCGGCCAGCGGGGCGAGGACCTCGCCGGGGCGGCCGACGAACTCGACCTTGGCGAGGTCGTCGGGGTGCTCCACGACGCCGGTCAGGGTGAACGGCGTCTTCTCCAGCCCCTTGAGGGTGGTGGTCTGACCGAGGCGCAGGCCGGACTCGGTGAGGAACTCCCGGGTGACGGCCGCCTCGTGCGCGCCGTTCGGGGTGCGGCCCTCGACCAGGTCGAGCCGGCCCTTCCAGACCGGATCGGTGAGGTCGGCCTCGGCGGTCTCGGTCCGGACCAGGCCGTTGGGCGAGCCGGCGCTGGCGTTGAGACCGGCGGCGGCCGGCAGCAGGGTCGAGCCGGGCAGCAGCTCCTTCAGCAGCGCGGCCGGGTCGGCGCCGGCGCTGCGGGTCTGCTCCGGGGTCGGTCCCTGGTTGGCCCGGACGCCGATCGCGAGCGCGCCGTCCTCGGCGAACGGGCGCTGCTGGACGGTGCTGCCGAGCTCGTAGGCGGTGACGAGCGCGTCGGCCCCGCCGGCCAGCCGTTCGACCCGCTCCACCGGGGCGAGCTGGCCACTGCGGTAGACGATGTCGGCGCCGGCCACGCCGAGCACGGGCAGCGAGATCATGGCGATGACGAGGGCGCTGCGGCCCTTGGCGCGCAGGGCGTCGCGGCGGGCGATCCGCAGCGCGACCTTCAGGGGTCCGAGCTTCATCCGGTGGCCTCGATCCGGTTCCCGTGGCGGGCGGCCATGGTCTGCAGGCTCTCGACGCTGCGGCCGAAGCCCTCGTCGACGATCAGCCCGTCGCGGAGGAAGACGACCCGGTCGGCCCAGCTGGCGTGCCGGGGTTCGTGGGTGACCATCATCGCGGCGGCGCCGGCGTCGCAGCGGGCCCGCAGGACGCCCAGGACGGCTTCGCCGTTGGCGGAGTCGAGGGCGCCGGTGGGCTCGTCGGCGAGGACGAGGCGGCGCTGGCCGACCAGGGCGCGGGCGATGGCCACGCGCTGCTGCTGGCCGCCGGACATGTCGTCGGGGTAGCGGCCGGCCAGCTCGGGGATGCCGAGCTCCTCCAGTGCGGCCAGTGCCTCACGGCGCGTCACCCGGCCGGAGACGCCGTCGAGTTCGCGCGGCAGCGCGATGTTCTCGGCGGCGGTGAGGGCCGGGATCAGGTTGTAGTCCTGGAACACGTAGCCGATCGAGCGCCGCCGGGCCGCGGCGAGCTTCTTGCGGCTCAGGCCGCCGAGTGCGACGCCCTCGACCAGGACCTGGCCGGTGGTGGGGGTGTCCAGGCCGCCGGCGAGGGTGAGCAGGGTCGACTTGCCGGAGCCGGACGGGCCCATCACGGCGACGAACTCGCCGGCCTGCACCTTGAGGTCCACGCCGCGCAGCGCGTGCACCTCGGCCGCGCCGCGGCCGTGCACCCGGGTGACGTTGTCCAGGTGCAGCACCGGGGCGGCGCCGTTCCTGGACGGACTGGTTTCGAACATGGGTCCCCCTTTGAGACAGGGCATCAGGAAGCCTTCGGCGGGTGGGGCGGGGCGCCTCCGGCCGGACCGGCTTTGCATACCCCGTATGTATATCGCACCTGCCGAGCAAAAGTATATGCAGGTTGCCGACATATCTTGTCCGCTGGACGGTCACGATTCTGTCCGGGCCCGGTCCGACCGCCGGCGGGGCGTCCGCGACCGCCCCGCCGGACCGGGCGGGACGGCTCCCGCCGACGGGGGAGCGAGGCGGCAGGAGGAGGCAGCAGGAGCAGGAGGGGAAGCCACCGTTCGGGCCGGCGGTCGTCAAGGTGCCGTCAAGGAAGGCCTGTTGTGCGTACGCCCCGCGTCAAGGCCGGCCCCGGTCGGGGCGGACGGGGCTCCACTGGAGCTGCGGGCCCGCACCCCGGCGGCCCGCCGGTACTTCGGAAGGAACGTCCACCATGAGCGACACCCAGGTCCTCTTCGGCCACCCCGGCGCCACCGCGGGCACCGCCGTGCGGCGCCCGCTCGCCGTCGTCGAACGCGACGCCGTGCCGCCGCGTCGCCGCGGCCCCGCCCCGGTGCCCGACGTCCTGGCCGGGGCGGACGAGGAGGGCGACGAGCCGTCCGGGGCGGCCGTCCGGCAGTGGCGCGGCCGGGCGGCGCACTGCCGGATCGCCCTGCAGTACCTCGACTGACGCCGCCCGCGCCGGGCGGGACACCGCCGGCGCCCCGCCCGCCCCGCCCCCGCCCGCCCCGCCCGCAGGAGCCGCCGCCATGACCGTCCTTCCCGCCCCCGCCCCCGCCCCCGTCCCCGTCCCCGCCCCCGCTCCCGCGCCCCTCCCCGCTCCCCTCCCCGCGCCGGAGGCGGCGGCGCCCGTGCCGGCGGGGGCCGCCGCCTCCGGCGGCCCGTGGCCGGCCTCGGCGCACGCCGCCCCCGGTGGGGACCTGCTGGTCGGCGGGGTCGGCCTGGCCGAGGCCGCCGACCGGTTCGGCACCCCGCTGTACGTCCTGGACGAGGACGAGGTGCGGGCCCGCGCCCGCGCCTACCGGCAGGCCCTGCCGCACGCCGACGTGCTCTACGCGGCCAAGGCCTTCCTGTGCGGCGCGATGGCCGACTGGGTCGGCGAGGAGGGCCTAGGCCTGGACGTCTGCTCCGCCGGGGAGCTCTCGCTGGCCGCCGCGGCCGGGTTCCCGGCGCAGCGGATCCTGCTGCACGGCAACGCCAAGACGCCGGAGGAGCTCCGGCTCGCCCGGCGGCTGAGGGTCGGCCGGATCGTCATCGACGGACCGGGGGAGATCGCCCGGCTGGCGGCCCTGGTGGCCGCGGACACCCCGCAGCGGGTGCTGGTCCGGGTGGTTCCGGGCATCGCCGCCGGCCACCACGAGGCGGTGCGCACGGGCGTCGGCGGCCAGAAGTTCGGCCTCCCGATCGAGGGCGGGGACGCGGCCGACGCGATCGCCCGGGTGCTGGCCCAGCCCGGCCTCGACCTGGTCGGCCTGCACTGCCACCTGGGCTCCCAGATCACCGGGGTCGAGCCCTACCTCGCCGCCGTGGACACGGTGGTGGCCTTCCTGGCGGAGCTGCGCGAGCGGCACGGCGTCGAGCTGCCCGAACTGGACCTCGGCGGCGGCCACGGCATCCGCTACCTGCCGGGGGACGACGCCTTCGACCTCGCCGACTTCGCCGCCCGGGTGCCGCGCCGGCTCGCCGAGCGCTGCGCCGGGGCCGGGCTCGCGGTGCCGCGCCTGGTGATCGAGCCCGGCCGGGCCGTCGCCGGGCCGGCCGGGGTGGCGCTCTACCGGGTGCTGTCGGTCAAGCACGGCGCGGACGGCCGAGTCTTCGCCGCCGTCGACGGCGGCATGAGCGACAACCCGCGGCCCGCTCTCTACGGCTCCCCGTACACCGCGCGGCTGGTCGGCCGGCGCTCCGACGCCCCGGCGGCCCGCGTGGACGTGGCCGGGCGGCACTGCGAGGCCGGCGACGTGCTGGTGCGGGGCGCCGGCCTGCCGGCCGACCTGCGGGCGGGGGACCTGCTGGCCGTCCCGGCGGCCGGCGCCTACCAGTTCTCGATGGCCTCCGGCTACAACCTGGTCGGGCGCCCGGCCGTCGCCGCCGTCCGGGACGGCCGGGCCCGCCTGCTGATCCGCCGTGAGACGGTCGAGGACTTCCGGGCCCGTGAGGTCGGCCGCTGACCGGCGCCGCCCGGGGCGGGCGCGAACTCCCCCTAGGCCCGGTGCACGACCTCCCCGCCGACGACGCTCAGCTCGACGCGCGCCTCCGGGATCGCCTTCGGGTCGACGGCGAACAGGTCCTCGGAGAGCAGGACGAGGTCGGCGAGCTTGCCGGGGGTGAGCGAGCCGAGGCGGTCGTCCAGGAAGTTGGCGTAGGCACTGCCGAGGGTGTAGCCGCGCAGCGCGGTGGCCAGCGAGACGGTCTCGCCCTCCATCCACGGCTCCCCGCCGGCCAGGCCCCGGCGGGTGACGGCGGTGTAGAGGCCGACCAGCGGGTCCATCTCGGCGACGTTCCAGTCGCTGGAGAAGGCGAGCGTCGCCCCGGCCTCCTGGAGGCTGCGCATCGGCCAGGCCTTGGACCAGCGGCCCTCGCCCACCGCCTCGGCCCAGTCCTTGCCGGGGCCGGCGATGTCGGGGGAGCAGTGCCGGGGCTGCATGCAGGCGACCACGCCCAGCTCGGCGAAGCGGGAGACGTCGGCCGGGTCGAGGCACTCGACGTGGACCACCTGGTGGCGGGCGTCGCGCGGGCCGTTGACCCGGCGGGCGTGCTCGACGGCGTCCAGCACGGTACGGATGCCGCGGTCCCCGGTCGCGTGCACGAAGGCCTGGAAGCCGGCCGCGTCGAGCGAGGTCAGGAGCTCGGCGAACTCCTCGGCGGGGTAGAAGGTCTCGCCCCGGTGGCTGTGGTGGCCCGCGTAGGGCTCCAGCAGCGCGGCGGTGTGCGGCTCGACCACGTCGTCGATGTACAGCTTCAGCGGACCGACCCGGAAGCGGTCGCCGGTGTGGCGGCGGGCGGCCGCCGCGAACTCGGCGAGCTCCGCCGCGGTGGTGCCGCGCGGGTGGAACAGCGCGGCGACCAGGCGCGAGCGCAGCCGGCCCTCGGCGATGGCCCGCTCGAAGAGGGCGAGGTCGTCGAGCGAGTTCTGCGGTTCGACGACGGTGGTGATGCCGTAGCGGGCGGCCATGTCGAGGCTGGCGGCGAGCCGCCCGTACTGCCGCTCGGGGTCGGCCCACGGCACCCCGGCGGCGCGCAGCGCGCGGTGCCCGTCGCGGGAGAGGCCGCGCACCGCGAAGTCGGTGAGGAACCCGGTGGGCTCGCCGGTCGCCGGGTCCTTCCGGACGGTGCCGAAGGCGAGTTCCCGGGTCTCGGCGGTGATGCCCAGGCGGCGCAGCGCGGCGGTGTTCAGCCAGGCGGTGTGCACGTCGTAGCTGAGGACCAGGGCCGGGTGGTCGCCGGTGTAGGGGTCGAGGTCGGCCGCGGTGGGCATCCGGCCGCCGGGGACGGCGGTGTAGTCGAAGGCCTCGGCCTCGATCCAGTCGGCGCCGGGGTTCCGCTCCAGCCACCGGCCGATCCGGCGGCCGATCTCGGGCAGGTCGGTGGCGCCGGCGAGTTGGACGCAGGCGGCGTCGGAGCCGAGCCGGACGTGGTTGTGGCTGTCGACGAAGCCGGGCACCAGCAGGCGCCCCCGGCCGTCGACGACCTCGGTGCCGGGCCCGGCCAGGGCCCGCCAGTCGTCGCCGTCGCCGACGTGGACGATCCGGCCGTCGCGGACGGCGACCGCCTCGGCGCGCGGCCGGCGGTCGTCCACGGTGTGGACGTGGGCGTTGTGGACGATCAGGTCGGCGGGGCGGTTCACGAGAACTCCGGAGCGGTGGCGGGAGCGGAAGCGGGGGTGCGGTCGGTGGCCGAGTGGCCGGCGGCGACGCCGCGCGGGGCCTCGGCCTGGTCGGCCGGGAGGCTGAGCACCCAGTGGGTCGCGCTGCGCGGGCGCAGGTAGAGGAACCAGTAGAGGACCCCGACGAGCAGCACGGCGAGGGTGATCAGCAGGTCCCGGCCGGCCTGTTGGGTGAGCGCGTAGCCGAGCACCACGGTGGTGAGCACGGGCGCCACGGGCCAGAGCGGCATCCGCCAGGCGGGCGCGCCCCGGTGCCGGCCGCGCCGGGCGAGCAGCGCGGCGACGCCGAGCAGCAGGTAGATGACGGCGACCACGACCCCGGTGAAGCCGAGCAGCGCGTCGATCGGCACGGTCAGGGCGAGCACGGCGCCGGGCGCGCCGATCGCGAGGGTGGCGACCCACGGCGAGCCCCAGCGCGGGTGCAGGGTGCCGAGTGCCCGGTTGACCGGGTCGGGCCAGGTGCGGTCGCGGGCGGAGGCGTACAGCACCCGGCCGTTCTGGATCACCATGACGATGACGGCGTTGAGGATCGCGGCGGCGATGCAGAGGCTGACGAAGGTGCCCACCGTGCTGCCGGCCCAGGAGTCGACGATGGCGACCAGGTCACCGGCGGCCAACTGGTCGGGCGACGCGACCCCGAGGCAGATCGCCACCACCGGGACGGTGATCACCACGACCCCGGCAAGCAGCGACCAGAGCACCGTGCGGGCGACCGTGCGGCGCGGGTCGCGCAGGTCCTCCGAGAGGTAGACGGCGGTGCCGAAGCCGTTGTACGTGAACATCGCCACGGCCAGCCCGGACACCAGCAGTCCGAGGGTGAACGGTCCGGTGCCGCCCTGCCCGTCCGGGACGACGGCGTGCACCAGTGAGGAGACCGGCTGGTGGACGTGGGTGAAGCCGAGCACCGCGACGATGCCGGCGGCGAGCACTTCGAGTCCGAGGAAGATGCCGGTGATCAGCGCGTTGGACTTGATGTCCAGCACGCCGACCGCGACGGCCAGCGCCATCACGGCGGCGCCGGCGACCGCCGGGTCCAGCGAGAGCACCGAGCCGAGGTAGTCGGCGGTGCCGAGCGCGATGATCGGCGGAATGACCAGCAGCGAGACGATCGAGATCATGAAGACCAGCCAGCCGGCCAGTCGCCCGAGCACCTGGCCGACGATCGAGTACTCGCCGCCGGCGCTGGGCACCAGGGTGCCGAGTTCGGCGTAGCAGAGGCCGACGCCCAGCGAGAGCACGGCGGCGATCAGCAGGCTGATCACGGCGCCGCTGCCCTGCGACATCAGCAGCGGGGGCACCACGATGAAGAGCGACGAGGCCGGGGTGACGCAGGACAGGGTGAGCAGGACCCCGCCGAAGACGCCCAGGGAGCGGGGGAGCGCCTCGACCGCGGGCCGGGGGGAGCCGGCGGGCTGCGGGGCACCGGCGGGCCGGGGGCCGTCGGCGGTCTGTGGGGGAGGGGAAGAGGCCATCGGGGGACCGGACTCTCTCACGGGGAAGGTGTCCGACCATTGAAAGGGCGGTGAAAAGAAAGCGTCAAGGGCTCACGACTGTCATTTCGCCTAGAGAATTGGCCCCATTCTGCGAATCATTTGCCGATCATCGTTCAGGGCTGTCGAGTGCCGGTCCGATGGGCAGATCGTAGGTGTAGGACTCCTTGACGATGTCGAGGTGCACCCAGGACTCCGAGCGCGTCACGCCGGGCAGTCCGCGGAGCGCCTCCAGACCGTGCAGCAGGGCCGGGCGGTCCGGGGCGTCCAGCCCGCAGACGAGGTCGAAGCGGCCGTAGCCCGAGGCCACGTAGTTGACGCCGGGCAGCGCGGCGGCGGCCTCCGCGACCTCGCGTGCCGGTCCGAGCACCCCGAGCCCCACCCCGGCGGCCTCCCGGACGCCGAGCGCCCGCGACTCCACCAGGCCGGTGACGTGCACCGCGCCGACCTCCAGCAGGCGCAGCACCCGGGCCCGGGTGGCCGGCTGGGAGAGGCCGATCCGGTCCGCCAGCGCCGCGAAGCTGGCCCGCCCGTCGGCCTGGAGGAGCCCGAGCAGCCGCCGGTCGGTCCCGTCCAGGGCGGGCAGCGCGCCGGTCCGGAGGTGCGGCCCGGACGGCGCGTACGCGTCCCGGACCAGCTCGGTGCAGCGGAACACCTCGACGCCGCGCACCCCGGGCACCGCCCGCAGTGCGGCGAACTCGCGCTCCAGCGCCGCGTCGTCGGCCACCCGGAGCTCGGCGATCACGCTCCGCCGCCCGGCGGTGCAGGAGACGAAGCTGGCCGCCCGCCGGCCGGCGGCCGCCACGGCCACCGGCCGGGCCGGGCCGGCCACGTCCAGGGAGGCGTGGGCGACGGTGGTGATCCCGGCGACGGCGGGCGGCACGATGCCGACGATCCGCACCTCGCCCCGGGTCAGCAGCCGCTGCACCCGGGCCCGCGCGGCCTCCCGGGAGATCTCCAGCAGTTCGGCGAGCCGCTGGTAGCTGACGCGGCCGTCGCGCTGGAGCTCCCGTACGAGGGCGGCGTCAGTGGTGTCGAGCACGTGGGGCTCCCGGGGGCGGCGGGGTGGCTGGTCCCGGCAATCTATCCGGCCGCGGCGGGGCCGGGCCGGACGGGTCCGCGCGACTGCGCCGGGGGGCGGAGGGTTACCGCAGGTGGGGCCCGTCGTTGTCCAGGCATGAGAAACGACCTCCAGGCCTTCGCCCTCGCAGGCGAAGAAACGATTCCTCATGAGCAGGCACCGATCTTCACGCACCTCGTCGCCCTCTGGATCGGCTACGGGCGGACGGTGCCCGGCCACGTCGACCAGGAGTGGCACCGGCTGGTCCAGCCACCCCGGTTCGTCCCGCCGGCCCTCGGTGCCACCGGTCCCGCCGGAGAACCGGAATGACCGGCCGGGAGACGCCGCACGTCCCCCCGCAGCGTTCCGGCGCGGAGGCGACGGCTCTGGACCTCGACCTGCGGGCGGTCGTCTGTCCGGGCCTCACCGTCTGCGTGAAGGCCCGACTGCGCTACGACGTGGCCGAGCCGTACGCGGTCTACCTGGACAGTCACGTCGACCGGGCGGAGCCGATCACCTGGATGTTCGCGCGCGAGCTGCTGGCGGCGGGGACCACGCGGGAGGCGGGCATCGGCGACGTGGCGGTCCGCCCGGGCACCGGCGACGACGCCGGCACCGTGCTGGTCGCGCTCGGCGGGGACGAGGGCAGTGTCGTGCTCCGGGCCCGGGCCGCCGAGGTCAGGGTCTTCCTCGGGCGCACCGACCGCCTGGTCCCGCCCGGCCGGGAGCACGAGTACCTCGACCTGGACGGGCTGGTGCGCCGGCTGCTCGACCACGGCAGGCCGGGGCCGTGACCGGGGGCGGCGGAAGGTGCCCGGCTGCCCGCGCGGGCGGGGCGGTGGACCGGAGGGGCGGCCGGGAGCGGTCGGCCGCGGCGGGCCGTCGGCGCGCGGGCGGTGCGCAGGGAGCGACCGGGCGGCGGAAGGCGAGGAGGCCGCCGCCCCGGGCGGGGTCAGCGGGTCTTGGCGGGCGGCGTCGCGGCGGCCTGCTGCTCGTTCTTCTCCTTGATCCGCACGGCCTCCTTGCGGACGTCGGCCTGGACGGTGCGCTCGCGCTCCAGCCAGGTCGGGTTCTCGGTCTTCAGGGCCTCGATCTGCTCGGTGGTGAGCGCCTCGGTGACGCCGCCGCGGGCCAGGCCCGAGACGGAGACGCCGAGCTTGGCCGCGACGATCGGGCGGGGGTGCGGGCCGTTGCGCCGCAGCTCCTGGAGCCACGCGGGCGGGTCGGCCTGCAGGGTGTTGAGCTCCTCGCGGGAGACCACGCCCTCCTGGAACTCGGCGGGGGCGGCGTTGAGGTAGATGCCCAGCTTCTTGGCGGCCGTGGCCGGCTTCATGGTCTGGGTCGTCTTCGACTTGAGCGATGTCATGGTCACTAGGGTAAGCGAGTGAGTGGCGGCCCCGATCACGGTCGGTAGCCTTGCAGCGTGACAGAGATGCAGGCGAACCCCTCGTTCCGACTGGTGTACGTTCCGGGCGTGACGCCCGGTAAGTGGGTGCGCGTCTGGGAGGAGCGGCTGCCCGACGTCCCGCTCACCCTGGTCGCGGTACCGGTGGAGGAGGGCGCGGCGACGCTGCTGGCCGACGCCGCCGACGCGGGGCTGGTCCGGCTCCCGGTGGACCGGGACCGCCTCAGCGCGATCCCGCTCTACACCGAGGCCACGGTCGTCGTGTTCCCGAAGGACCACTGGTTGGCGGCGGCCGACGAGGTGCCCCTCGCGGACCTCGCCGAGGAAGTGGTCTTCCACCCGCTGGACGACACCCTGGGCTGGGCGGAGCTGCCCGGCCGCCCGGCGATCGAGCGCCCGGCCACCACCGCGGACGCGATCGAACTGGTGGCGGCGGGGGTCGGCGTCCTGCTCGTCCCGCAGTCGCTCGCCCGCTTCCACCACCGCCGGGACCTCACCTTCCGGACGGTGTCGGACGCCCCCCAGTCGCAGGTCGCCCTGGCCTGGCAGCTGGACCGGACCACCGACCTGATCGAGGAGTTCATCGGGATCGTCCGCGGCCGGACGGTCAACAGCTCGCGCGGCCGGGGCCAGACGCCCCCCGCGGCCGAGCAGCCGAAGAAGGCCGCCGCCGGTGGCGGCCGCCCGCGCGCCGGTTCCGGCAAGCCCGCGGCCGCGGGCCGCTCCGGCGGCGGGAAGTCCGGCGGCGGCCGCCCCGCCGCGGGGAAGTCGGGCGCCGGCAAGGCCGGCGCCCCCCGCCGCGGCCGCCCCCGCCGCTCCTCCTGACCCGCCCGCCGGCCCCCGCCACGATGGACCGGGGGCCGGCGGCTGTGGGGCCGGGACGAACCCCGGCCGGGCCCGTGACACCTCCGGCCGGCGGTCACCGCCCGCGCGGCGGTGCCGTCAGCCGGGCTGCCACAGTTCGATGCGGTTGCCCTCGGGGTCGGTGACCCAGCCGAACCGGCCGACGCCCGCCATGTCCTGGGTCTCCTCGGCCACGTCCGCGCCCTTGGCGCGGAGTTGCGCGAGCATCGCCGCCAGGTCGCGGACGCGGAAGTTGAGCATCGTCCGCTGCGCGGGGGAGCCGAAGTAGTCGGTTCCGGACTCGAAGGCCGCGAACACCGTCGGCCCGGCTTCCTGCTGCCACAGGCCGTGCTCGTCGGCGTCGAGACCGAGGCAATCGCGGTACCAGGCGCCCAGCGCCACCGGGTCGGTGGCCCGCATGAAGTACCCGCCCACTCCCAGCACACGTTCCATGCCGCCATCCTGCCAGGCCCGTCGATCCGGCGAGTGGCGCGGCGGGGCCGGACCGGTGCGCTCCAAGGGTTGCGCTGGATACCCCCTGGGGGTATGAATGGAGCTATGTCCGAGCGATACCCCTGGGGGGTATCGAACAACAGACATCACGACAGGCTCGTCGACCGCTCCGGAGGAAACCATGTCCTGCTGCTCCACCACCGGCACCTGCTCCACCGGCGCCACGACCGTCGCCACCATCGGCGCCGTGACCACGGTCTACGCGGTCACCGGCCTGACCTGCGGCCACTGCGAGCAGGCCGTCGGCCGGGCGGTGACGGGCCTGCCGGGCGTCACCGCCGTCGACGTGGACGTCGAGGCCGGCCTGGTCACCGTCGTGTCCGAGGCCGAGCCGGACGACGAGGCGCTGCGCGAGGCGATCGACGGCGCGGGCTACGCGCTGGCCGGCCGGGTCTGACCGGCCCCGTACCCCCGAGGGGTATCAAAGGGGGCGGTCCCGAGGGCCCGCCCCCGCAGCACCCGCAAGACGGTCGCGCCGAGGGCGCCACCGACGACGCACCACGAGGAGCCCAGATGACCACTCAGGCACCCGCCTCCACGGAGGTGGACCTCCGGATCGGCGGCATGACCTGCGCGTCCTGCGCGGCCCGGATCGAGAAGAAGCTCAACCGGATGGAGGGGGTCGAGGCCACGGTCAACTACGCGACCGGGAAGGCGCGGGCGGTCGTGGCCGACGGCGTCCGGATCGCGGACCTGGTCGCCACCGTCGAGGCCACCGGCTACACCGCGGCCCTCCCGGACCCCGACACCGCGCGGGCGCCGTCCGCGCGGTCGGCGGGGGCCGGTGCGCAGGGGGCGGAGGCCGGTGCCGGACCGGACGAACTCGCCCCACTGCGGCAGCGGTTGGCCACCGCGCTCGCCCTGGCGGTGCCGGTGATCGCGATGGCCATGGTGCCGGCCCTGCAGTTCGACAACTGGCAGTGGCTCTCGCTCACCCTCGCGGCGCCGGTCGTCACCTACGCGGCCTGGCCCTTCCACCGGGCCGCCTGGACCAACCTGAAGCACGGCGCCGCGACCATGGACACCCTGGTCTCGCTCGGCACGCTGGCCGCCTTCGGCTGGTCGCTCTGGGCCCTGTTCCTCGGGCACGCGGGGATGCCGGGCATGCGGCACGCCTTCGAGTTCAGCCTCGCCCGCGGTGACGGCTCGGCCGACATCTACCTGGAGGCGGCGGCCGGCATCGTCGCGTTCGTGCTGGCCGGCCGCTACTTCGAGGCGCGCGCCAAGCGGACCGCCGGCGCCGCGCTGACGGCGCTGCTGGAGCTCGGCGCCAAGGACGTCACCGTGCTGCGCGGCGGCGTCGAGGTCCGCCTCCCGATCGCCGAACTCGCTCCCGGGATGCGGTTCGTGGTGCGTCCGGGGGAGAAGATCGCGACGGACGGCACCGTCGTCGAGGGCTCCTCCGCGGTGGACGCCTCGATGCTCAC